>NZ_JBSJZH010000030.1:0-21076 GCF_054798215.1 Microbacterium sp. GXF6406
ACGCGATCGTCTACCGCGCCGCGGTCCTCATCCACGCCGCAATCGCGTGGACCCAACAATTATCAGACACGCCCTAGTCGCGGGGCTTCTCCGGTTCGGAGATGTCTGCCACGGCCGCGCCGTAGGCGGCGATCAGAGCATCCGCGTCGACGAACAGACTGTATCCGTGGGAGCCGGCGCCCATCGCGATGCGCCGGCCGATGATCGTCTCGTCGGCGTAGATCGGCCAGTCCGTGGAGCTGCCGATGGGCACGATGGTTCCTCGTTCATAGCCCGTGGCGGCCAGCGCCAGCTCGGGCTCGGGAAGGCGCAGCTTGTTCACGCCGACGAGAGCGCGCAGTTTGGGCCAGGAGATCGATCGCCCGCCCGGCACCAGCACGAATAGATATGTGTCGTCGGAGCGCTTGACCACAAGCGTCTTCACGATGTCCGACGGTGCGACACCGAGAAGTGCGGCGGCCTCGTTCAGGCTCCTCGCCTCGGGGCGCTCGCGGACCTCGATGTCGAGGCCGCGCTCTGCGGCGGCCTCGACGACGCGAGAGGTCAAGCGTCGGGCGCGGACAGCGGGTCGTCTGCGACCCAGAGCTCGTCGTCAGTGCGCAGCGCCTGCCAGGCGGCGTAGAGCACGCCGATGCCTGCGGCCACACCGAGGACGATCGCGACGACCGAGCCGAGGCCCGGACCACGCTTGACGGGCGCGGGCTGGTGCGTGAGGCCGAGGCGCTTGGCGTTGGCGACGTCCCAGGCGGACAGAGCTGTGCCGACGACGCCGCCGACGGCGGGGACGACCTTGCTGTCGACGATGTGGCGTCCGAACTTCACGCCGCGGTCGACGGTGGGGGCCACGCGACGGTTGTAGGTGTCTTGCACGACAGGGAGAACCTGCTCGCGGCCGACGTTTCCGAGCTGTCGGCTGGCTTCACGGGCCACATCCGCGGCGTTTCCGACGAGCACCTGCTGGGCTTCCCAGAGCTCGGTGGCGTCGCTGCGCAGGCGGCGCAGTTCCTTCTTGCGCTTGCGGGTCAGGCTCACAATGTTCTCCTGTCGATTGGAGTACGGGTTCCCCATCTTGCCAGACGTCACCCGATCGGGGGTCAGATTCTCCCGTGGGTTGTCAGGGATCTTCCGCAGAGCCGAGCGGCCGGGCGCGCCCAGGCTCTGAGACAATGGCTGTATGGCTCAGCACTCGCACGTCGCAACCCTGCACACCAACCACGGCGACATCGTCATCAACCTCTTCGGTGACCACGCCCCCAAGACCGTCAAGAACTTCGTCGGCCTGTCCGACGGCACCCAGTCCTGGACCCACCCCGCCACCGGCAAGCCGGGTGAGGGCCCCCTCTACAAGGACGTCATCTTCCACCGCATCATCCCGAACTTCATGATCCAGGGCGGCGACCCGCTCGGTCAGGGCATCGGCGGCCCCGGCTACAACTTCGACGACGAGATCAACATGGAGCTCAACTTCAACGAGCCCTATGTCCTCGCCATGGCCAATGCTGGTCTCCGACGCAACGCCATCACGGGCAAGGCCGAGGGCACCAACGGCTCGCAGTTCTTCATCACGACCGACCCGACGCCGTGGCTGCAGGGCAAGCACACGATCTTCGGCGAGGTCGCCGACGACGCCTCCAAGAAGGTCGTCGACGAGATCGCCGCCGTCCGCACCGCTGCCGGCGATCGTCCCGTCGAGGACGTCGTTCTGCAGTCGGTCGACATCGTCACCGTCTGATCCTCCGAGGCTCTGGCCGATCCGGATGACCACACCCGAGTTCGCGAGCAATCGCGAGAACTTCTGTTACCGCCATCCGGATCGCCAGAGCTTCGTGCTCTGTCAGCGCTGCACGCGCACGATCTGCCCGGAGTGCATGACTCAGGCGCCCGTCGGCGTGATCTGCCCCGAGTGCATGGCCGCTGAGCGCAAGAACCGCACGCCCGCGCAGAAGCGGGCGCAGCGCCAATGGCGCCGGCGCTCCCCCGCCGCCCTCTCCGCCGTTCAGACCGGCAAACCGGTGATGACCTACGGGATCATCGCCGTCACCGCCTTCGTCTACCTGCTCCAGTTGGTTCCCGGGTTCGACGTCGCGTCGCTTCTGCGCTTCTGGATCGGCTATCTGCTTCCCGAACTCTCCGGAGCGCCCTTCCAGCCCTGGCGTCTCATCACGGCCATGCTCGTGCACGGCGGCATTCTGCACCTCGCGCTGAACATGCTCGCGCTCTGGATGATCGGGCGTCAGCTCGAGCCGATGCTCGGGCGCTGGCGCTTCCTCACCCTCTACGTGCTCAGCGGTGTGGGCGGCTCGGTGCTGTTCGGCATCCTCTCGCCCGGCAGCGCCACGGTCGGAGCATCCGGCGCCGTCTTCGGCCTCTTCGGAGCGCTGCTCGTCATCGGCCTGCACATCGGCGCGAACATGACCGGACTCTTCGTCCTGCTGGGCATCAACCTCGTGATCGGCTTCGTCCCCGGTTTCGGCATCGCCTGGCAAGCGCACATCGGAGGAGCGATCGTGGGCGCGCTCGTCGGGCTCATCGTTCTGCGCACCCGCAAGCGCAGTCAGCGCACCGCGCAGATCCTGTTGCTCATCGGCGTCGCAGCGGCCCTCCTGTTGGTAGTTTTCGCCGTCGCGCCGTTGGTGCTGGGTTAACTGTCCTGGTCAGAAGTTGTTAACAGAGTTGTCCACCCCTGTGAATAACAAGCGTGTAATTCTCCCCAGGTGTGGATAGCCCTGTGGATAACTTCGTGGAAAACCTGTGAACAAAAGAAAAACGGCCTCCCGCGCGAGAGCGGGAGGCCGTAAAGGTCAGATGAGAGTCAGCGCCAGCGCGTCGTCATCAGGAAGCCGATCATCGCGATGCCCAGGCCGATCGCCAGGTTCCACGAGCCGATGCCGGGGACGGGGAAGTTCATGCCGGAAATGTAGAACACCAGGATCCAGACGAGACCGAGCAGCATGAAGCCCAGCATCACGGGCTTGAACCACACCGCGTTGGGTGCCTGTTCGCCCTCGGCGGTCTCGACGACGGGTTCTTCGCGCTTGCGGTCTCGTGCCATAGCCGTCATTCTACCCATGACCGGGGCCTTCCCGAGCTTTGGGTCATCGCTCACCGAGGGCGGATAGGATCGCCCGTATGACTGCACCTGCCGCGCCGATGTCGCGACGCGAGAAGAAGCGCAGGCAGAGACCGCGGACCACCGTCACCGGTGTGCTCGGTGAGCTGCTGCTGACCGCGGGCGTGATCGTGCTGCTGTTCGTCGCCTGGCAGATGTGGATCGGCGACATCATCATCAGTGCGCAGCAGAACGAGCAGGGTCAGCAGATCTCGCAGGAGTGGGATCGGCAGCCGGCGCCGGAGCCGCCTCCTGCCGTCGAGACCGAGGACGGCGTCTGGTACGAGCCGCCGCTCATGGAGCATCCCTCCGCCGGCGAGCACATGGCCCTTCTGCGCGTGCCGCGCTTCGGTGATGATTACGCCGCGACGATCGCGGGCGGCACGACGCGTCCGATCACCCTCGACAACGGCTGGGTCGGCGTGTACGACCAGTCGGTGATGCCCGGCCAGGTGGGCAACTTCTCCGTCGCCGGTCACCGCACGACGTGGGGCTTCCCCCTCAACCGCATGGACAAGCTCAAGATTGACGATGCGATCGTCGTCGAGACCGCGGAGGGCTGGTACACGTACCGTTACCGCAACATGCAGTACGTCACGCCCGACGCGGTCGACGTGCTCCTCGATGTCCCGCAGGTTCCCGGCGTCGAGACCGGCGAACGCTACATGACACTCACCGCATGTTCGCCGCTGTACTCCCTGGCGGAGCGCATCGTCGGCTATGCCGTCTTCGAGGGGTTTCAGCCCCGTTCCGAGGGCGCCCCCGAATCTCTCGCCCCCGTCGACGTCGTCGCCGGCCCGTCCTGGTAGGAGCCCTCCGATGTACGCAGCTCTCTGGCGCATCCTCCCCGGGCCGTGGTGGCTGAAGCTCTTCTTCCTGCTCGCTCTGATCGCGGCGGCGCTGTACGGCCTGTTCTTCTACGTCTTCCCCTGGATCAGCCCGATCATCGTTCCCGGCGGCGAGGTCGACCTGGAGTGAGCGCACGGGTTCTCGTGGTCGATAACCACGACAGCTTCGTGCACATCCTCATCGACTACCTGCAGGAGCTCGGCGCCGAGGTCTCGATGGTCGAGGCGGATGCCGAGGATACGGCGGGCTTCGCCCGCCTGCTCGGCGCGCATGATGCGGTCATGATCTCACCGGGTCCCGGACGACCGCGGGATGCCGGAGCATCCGTCGCCGTCGTCGAGATCGCGCGGGATCGTCGGATTCCTCTGCTCGGGGTGTGCCTCGGGCATCAGGCGATCGGCAGCGCATTCGGTGTCGAGGTGGCCCCGGCGCCGGAACTCATGCATGGCATGGCGTCGTCGATCGAGCATGACGGGACAGGGCTCTTCGACGGCATCCCCTCACCGGTCGATGTCGGACGGTATCACTCGCTCTGCCTCGACGAGCGCGACCTTCCCACCGAGCTCGTCGTCACGGCGCGCACGTCGAACGGCACCGTGATGGCGATCCGCCATCAGGATCTGCCGATCCACGGTGTCCAGTTCCACCCGGAGAGCGTGCTGACCCGGCACGGCCACCGCATGCTGCAGAACTGGCTGTCGACAGTGGGCGCGGGTGGGCCGGGCGATCACTCCCCGGTGCAGTAGCGCAGCTCGATCTCGGAGCGCACGGTGACGTCTCCCGGCGCCGAAGACATGGATGCGACGGTCGCCGGCGAGGTCGCCGGGCAGTCGCCCATTTCGGTCTGCAGCGCCGTGAGGCCGAGCTCTTCGAGCTTGGCGGTGGCGGCATCCAGCGTCCAGCCGGTGACGTCCGGAAGCGTGACGCGCCCGCTCGCGACCACGAGATCGATCACGGTCCTCGGGGCCACCTCGGTCTCAGCGGCGATGCTCGCCTCGAGAACCGTGTCGGCGGCGCTCTCCGGGTCGTTGCGCGGGGTCACGCTCCCCAGCTCGAGACCCACGTCGTTGAGCGCAGCCTTGGCCGCCGATTCCGAGAGGCCGATCAGGGCCGGCACGGTGACGGTCTCCGCACCGGTGGAGACATAGAGCGTGACGGTCTCGCCGACCTTGAGCGACTGGCCCGCCTCGGGATCGGTGCGCACGACGTTGTTCTCGGCGATATCGGAATTGGACTCGTAGACGACCTTCGATTGCAGATCGAGAGCGAGCAGATCCGCCTGCGCCCGGTCGTAGGAGACGTCGATGAGATCGGGGACCTCGCGTGCGGAGGTGGGGATCTGCTCGCCGCGCGGCATCATGAGAACCCACAGCAGCACCGAGATGAGCAGGACGGCCAGGAGTGCGACACCTGCCCAGATCCAGGCCACCGGAGGGCCGGACTGCGTGCGCGCCATCGTCGTGTCGGTGCTCAACTGGCGCAGCGAACGCGCGGTCTCCTGCGCCTGCCGGGGGCTGGATCCGTAGAGTTCGCTCGTCAGGGCGCCGAGCTCCTTCTTGCTCGGAGCCTTGCCGGCCACGGCGCTGTCGAGAGCCGAACGGAAGCTCGCAGCATCCGGATACCGCTGATACGGATCCTTCGCGAGCGCCCGCAGCACGATCGGGTCGAGGGCACCGGGGGAATCCTCATTCACCTCGGTCGGAGCCAGCGGCGTCTCGCTGACGTGCTGGTAGGCGACCGCCACCGGCGAGTCGCCGCGGAAGGGTTGACGGCCGGTGAGCAGCTCGTAGAGCACGACGCCGGTCGAGTACAGGTCGGCACGGGCATCGACGGGCTCGCCCTTCGCCTGCTCCGGCGAGAAATAGGCGGCCGTTCCGATGATCTGCGTGGTCTCGGCGACGGTCGATGACGAATCCGACACCGCGCGGGCGATGCCGAAGTCCATGACCTTGACGGTGCCCTTGTCGGTGATCATCACGTTGCCGGGCTTGATGTCGCGGTGCACGACCCCGGCGCGGTGCGAGTAGTCGAGAGCTTCGAGGATGCCGTCGACATAGCCGATCGCATCATCGATGGGCACAGGCCCCTCGGCGATGATCTCCTTCAACTGCCGTCCCTGCACCAGCTCCATGACGATGTACGGCTCGCTGCCGGGGGTTCCGGGAGCCGGAGCATCGTCGCCGGCCGTCGTCGGGTCGCCCGCATCGAAGACGCGCACGATCGACGGGTGTGCCATGCGCGACGCCGCCTGCGCCTCGAGGCGGAAGCGCGTTCGGAACGCCGTGTCGCGCGCCAGGTCCGGATCGAGGATCTTGACGGCGACATCACGGCCGAGCGTGAGGTCGTACCCGCGGTAGACCTTCGCCATCCCGCCCTCACCGATGAGCTCATCGACGCGATAGCGCTCAGCGATGATTCGCGGCTCTGCGGACACTGAAGACTCCCCTGGTCTGACGTGAATGTGCTTTCCTCAGGCTACCCTCAGCCCTCGGTCTCCTCGGAGTTCTCGTCGCCGGGTCCGGGATCCGGAGCAGGCGCCGCGATGATCGCCCCAGCATTCATCTGCGGGGATGCGCCGGACTCGCGCTGATCCTCGCCACCGCCCGAGCACAGGGCCGTGTAGGTGGCCGTGACCTGCGCACCGACACGCGTCCCCAGAGTGATTTCGGCGCTGCGGGTGTTCGGGTTGAAGGCCATCTTGGTGCTGCCGTTGCTGAACAGCCCCTCGGTGATGGTGACGTTGTAGCCGCTGAGGTTGCCGGTGCCGCTCGGGCACGTGAAATTCGCCCAGTTGATGGTCACGGTGGAGCCGGCGATCAGCTCGCCCTGGATCGACGGAGCGCTGTTCGGTGCGCCGATGGCGGCACGCTCGCCGAAGAGGTACAGCGTGATGGAAGCGCCCTCGGTGAGCTCACCGCGAGGATCGACCGACTCGACCGTTCCGACCTTGTCGTTGGAGGGTGCAGCAGTCGAACCGGTCTGGCAGACAGGGACGAGCCCAGCTTCGGTCGCCTTGGCCATCGCGTCGTCGCACGAGAGGCCGACGAGCCCCAGCGCGTCGACGCTGATGCGGGACGGCTCGGGCGTGGGGCTCGGAGTCGTGGGCTTGGGGGTCGGAGCGGCGGACGATGTGCTCGGAGCCGGCTCGGGCTCGCCCTTGTTCATCAGCGCGAAGACGGTGCCGCCGAGCACGATCACCAGCAGGGCGATCAGAGCGATGAGCGGCCACGTCCACGGGCTGCGCTTCTTCTTGCCCTCTTCCTCGTCGCCGTCCTCGCCGCCGACGGGGAGCTGTTCGGTCGTCGGGATGATGCGCGTCGCGCCGTCATCGCCGGTCGTCGTGAGCAGACGCGTCGCATCGTCATTTGCGACTCCGCCGGTGGCGATCGCGGGAACGGCGATCGCGGCGGAGTTCAGGTCGCCGCGGCGCAGGGCCTGCGCCGCGCGGGCGACGGTCGCCGACGACGAAGGACGGTCTGCGGGCTTCTTGGCGATCATCGCCATGACGAGGTTCTGCACCGGGATCGGAACGGTCGGCGGAAGCGGCGGCGGCTGCTCGTTGATCTGCGCCATCGCGATCGCGACCTGCGATTCGCCCGTGAACGGACGCTTGCCGGCCAGGCACTCGTAGGCCACGATGCCGAGCGAATAGGTGTCGGTCGCCGGCGACGCCGGGTGGCCGGACGCCTGCTCCGGCGACAGGTACTGAACCGTGCCCATGACCTGGCCGGTCGCCGTCAGCGGGACCTGGTCCGCGATGCGGGCGATGCCGAAGTCGGTGATCTTCACCCGGCCGTCGGGCGTGATCAGCAGGTTTCCGGGCTTGATGTCGCGGTGCACGAGACCGGCCGCGTGCGCGGCCTGCAGAGCGGATGCCGTCTGGGCGACGATGTCGAGCGTCTTGTCGGCGCTCAGCGACCCGTCGCGCTCGAGGAGCGTCGACAGGGCCTCACCGGGGACCAGCTCCATGACGAGGAACGCGCTGCCGTTCTCCTCGCCGTAGTCGAAGACGCTGGCGATGCCCTCATGGTTGACGAGGGCGGCGTGCCGGGCCTCAGCGCGGAAGCGCTCGAGGAACCCGGGGTCTCCCATGTACTCGTCCTTGAGGATCTTGATCGCGACGATACGTCCGATGACGTGATCAGTCGCTTCCCAGACCTCACCCATGCCTCCGATCGCGATACGCGACTGAAGCTCGTATCGACCACCGAACGACACACCCTGCGTCGGCCTCATTTGTTAAGCACCGCCTCAATGACCTTCTTTGCGATCGGGGCGGCGAGTGTATCGCCGGTTCCCGCTTGTCCTATTCCGCCGCCGTTCTCGACGACGACGGCCACAGCGATCTGCGGGTTGTCCGCCGGTGCGAAACCGGTGAACCACAGCGTGTACGGATCGTTGCCGTGGTTCTCCGATGTTCCCGTCTTACCGGCAACATCGATCCCGTCTATTCTTGCACCCGTAGCGGCCCCGTTTGCCACGCTGGCGACCATGCCCTCGGTAACGGCATCGGCCACGTCGGCTTCCGTCGCGCGGCCGAACTCGGAGCTGTCGTACTGGCGGATCACGGAGAGGTCGTTCCCGATCACGGCATCCACCAATCGGGGGTTCATCACCACCCCGTCGTTGGCGAGCCCGGCCGAGATCAGAGCGACCTGCAGCGCCGTCGCCGTGACGGGTCCCTGACCATAGCCGCTCTGCGCCGTCTGGTCGGAGCTCATCGCTCGCGGGTACTCGGATGCCACGCTCTCCAGCGGCGTCGAGAAGGTCTGGTTGAAGCCGAACGCCTCGGCCATGTCGAAGATGGTCGAGGTGCCGAGCTCGACCGCCAGCTCCGCCATGGGGATGTTGCAGCTCAGCCGCAGGGCCTCCTGGATGGAGACGGTGGTGCCGGATCCGCATGCTCCGCCCCACGCGTTGGAGATCTCGGTCGACGTGCCCGGCAGCGTGTAGCGGGCGGGGTTCGGCAGCGTCGACTCTGGGGTCCACTCGCCGGTCGCGTAGGCCGCGGCGGCGACGAGGACCTTGAATGTCGAGCCCGGAGGGTTCACGTCGCGCGTCGCACGGTTTTGCAGCGGGTTCGGCCGCCGCGCATCGAGGGCGTCATAGGCCTCGCTCGCCTCGCTCGCGCTGTGCACCGCGAGCGTGTTCGCGTCGTAGCCGGGAGTCGAGACCATCGCGAGGATCCGCCCGGTCGACGGCTCGATCGCCACCACGGCTCCCTGAAGGTTGCCGAGGGCGTCGTACGCGGCGCGCTGCGCCGCGGCATCCAGAGTCAGCTCGACGCTGAACCCGCGCTGGGGCTGGCCGGACACGATCCGCTCGAGTTCGGCGAAGAACGCGCTCGCGCCGGTGCCGGAAAGATCGGCGTTGAGGATGTTCTCGATGCCCGTCGAGGATTGCAGCGCCGGGTTGAAGTAGCCCGTGACGTCGGACCACATCGGAGAATCCGTGTAGACGCGCTGGTACTGGTACTCGTCATCGCTGGCGACCGAGTAGGCGATCGGAACGCCATCGGCGATGATCGAGCCGCGCTGGATCTCGTAGCTGTCGAGCAGGGAGCGCGTGTTGCCGCTCGTCTGCGCGAGATTTTCGGCGTCGACGACCTGGATCCAGCTGGTCGCGGCGAACAGCGACAGGAACATGAACAGCATCACGATGCTGAGTCGGCGGAGTTCTTTCGTCATCCGATCACCACCCGGGGTTGGCGGCGCACGCCGTCGGAGATGCGCAGCAGCAGCGCCACGATGAGCCAGTTGGCGACGAGCGAGGATCCGCCGGCCGCGAGGAACGGGGTCGTCAGACCGGTCAGCGGGATGACCCGCGTGACGCCCCCGACCATGATGAACACCTGCAGGGCGATCGTGAACGACAGGCCCGTGGCGAGGAGCTTTCCGAAGTCGTCCTGGCCGGCGATGCCGATCCGGATGCCGCGGCTGACGAACACCATGTACAGGCAGAGGATCGCGAAGATCCCGATCAGGCCCAGTTCTTCACCCAGGCTCGGAATGATGTAGTCGCTGTGCGCGAGCGGGGTGATCTGCGGTCGTCCCTGCCCGAGACCCGTGCCGATCAGGCCTCCGTGGGAGAGGCCGAAGATGCCCTGCACGAGCTGGTAGCTGCCGCCGGCGGACTCGATGACCTCGGGGTTGAACGCGTCGAGCCAGTTCGTGAACCGACCGCGCACGTAACTGAGGATCTGTGTCGCGGCGAGAACTCCCGAGACGACGCCCGTGAGACCGATGAGCACCCAGCTCGTCTTGCCCGTGGCGACGTAGAGCATCGCGATGAACAGGCCGAAGATGAGCATTCCGGTGCCGAGGTCGCGCTGGATCACGATGATGCCGAGCGAGATCAGCCAGACCACGATGACCGGGCCGAGCTCCCGCATGCGCGGCCACGTCACGCCGAGGAAGCGCTTGCCGACCGAGGTCAGGCTCTCGCGCGTTCGCACGAGGTATCCGGCGAAGAAGATCGCCAGGCAGATCTTGGCGATCTCACCGGGCTGGAAGGATCCGAAGCCCGGGATCGTGATCCACACATCCGCCCCCGCATCGGCGCCCAGGCCGGGGATGAAGGGCAGCAGGAGCAGCACGATGCCGGTGAGGCCGAACAGGTACGTGTACCGGAACAGCACCCGGTAGTTGCGCAGCAGGATGACGATCGCGATCGCACCCGCGAGCGAGATGCCGAGCCAGGCCAACTGCTTGGTCGAATACGCGGCCCAGCCGGTGTTGTTCTCGGCGATGTCGATCCGATAGATCATCGCGATGCCCAGGCCCGAGAGCAGGGTCGCGATCGGCAGGACGAACGGGTCGGCGTCGGATGCCACGGCGCGCAGCACGAAGTGCAGGGCGAAGGCGAGCACTGCCAGGCCGCCTCCGATGAACAGGATGAACGGGTCGATGAGACCCAGAGCGCCCAGCTGCACGAGGGCGAGCGCGGCGCCGCTGAGCGCGCAGGCGAACAGGAGGAGCCAGAACTCCCGGTTGCGCTGCGTCTGGGGCAGGCGCATCCGTCGCAGGGCCTTCAGGACGGCGGTATCGGCCGCGATATCGGTCATCCGGCATCCTCTCCGTCGGTATCGGGCGACGGCAGCGGGGCCGGCGGGGTCGGGGTGGGCGTCGGGGTCTGGCCGGTGACGGCCTGTTCGCCGGCGCGCAGACGATCGACGATCGCCATGGCATCGGAGAGCGAACGGGCGTTGATGGTCCGTTCGACCGATGCGCGCTGATAGGGCGGCAGATTCGCGAGGAGGATGCCGGTGTCCTCGATCTCGGTCGACAGTTTGATCGGCCCGATGTTCTGCTGGACTCCCTGGAAGATCACGACGCTGTCGTCGTCGGCGCCGACGAAGTAGCGCGTCTGCGTCCAGCTGTAGGCGATGAAACCGGCGCCGGTGAGGGCGAGCAGCACGGCGATGAGGGCCGCGATCCAGCCGATGCGGCGCCGCTTGGCACGACGACGGTCCTCCTCGATGAGCTCCTCGAGGTAGTCGGCGGCCGGCTCGAAGTGCGAGGGCTCGTTGGCGGCCTGGCGCACGGGGTGCAGCCAGCTCGGACGGGCGGGCCGGACGGCCGGGATGAGGATGCCGGAGGGGTTCGCGGCCGAGCCGACGACGACCGGCGCGCCGGAGACGATGGGGTGCGCTCCCCCGACCTCGACGATCACGATCGTCACGTTGTCGGGCGCTCCGCCGTCGAGGGCCTGCTTGAGCAGGTTGTCGGCCGTGCGTCCGGGGGGAAGACCCAGGCGCATCGCCTTGAGGATGTGCGGGTCATCGACGACGCCGGACAGTCCGTCGGAGCAGAGCAGCCAGCGGTCGCCGGGCAGCGTCGGCATGACGAACAGATCCAGCTCGGGATCGTTGTCCATGTCGCTGAGCACGCGCATGAGCACGGATCGGCGCGGGTGGTAGCGGGCTTCTTCCTCGGTGATGCGCCCCGAGTCGACGAGCCTCTGCACGAAGGTGTGGTCGGCCGTGATCTGGGTCAGCGCGTCATCGCGGTACAGGTAGATGCGGGAGTCGCCGATGTGGCCGATGACGGCGTAGTCGTCGACCATGACGATCGAGCTGACCGTGGTTCCGAGACCGGCGAGCTCGGGACGCTCCTTGGCGGCGCGGATCAGGTCGGATGCCGCGGTGGTCGCCGCCGCCTGCAACGCGGCCTGCGCGTCGTCGGTGGAGGGGAACGCCTGATCGAGGCGCTCGAGGTGCTGGATCGCGATGCTGGAGGCGACATCGCCGCCTGCGTGCCCGCCCATGCCGTCCGCGACGGCGAAGAGGTTGGCCCCGGCATAACCGGAATCCTGGTTGTTGGAGCGGACCTTCCCGGTATGGGAGATCGCCGTGCTCGAGCCTTCGAAGACCATGACCGGGGTCAGGCTCGCAGCTCGAACGTGGTGGCGCCGACCTTGATCGTGTCGCCGATGCTGATCGGCACCGGCGAGCCGCTCAGGCGCTTGCCGGTGAGGTAGGTGCCGTTGGTCGAATCGAGGTCCTGGATGGCCCAGCCGTCGGCACGCAACAGGAGGCGGGCATGGTGGCTGGAGGTGTAATCATCGCGGATCACGAGACCCGATTCGCTGGAGCGGCCGATCGTCATCGGCTCGGTGCCCAGCGGCAGCTCGAGGCCGGCCTTCGGGCCGGAGGTGATGACGAGCTTGGAGACCGAGGATGCCGTGGCGGGACCGCCGCTGCGCGGCGCCGGCGCCGGACGGGCCGCCGGAGCGGGTGCGGGGACTGCGACAGGAATGCCGGATGCCGCCTCGGCAGGGAGTTTGCGCACCTTCACGCCGAAGAGGTCGGCGCGCAGCGAGTAGACGACGCCGAAGACGAAGAACCACAGCAGCACCAGGAAACCGATGCGCAGCAGTAGGAGGACGAGTTCACTCATGCCGTCACCGATCCCTGAATCTGTTGGACGGGTCGGCCGCGACCGGCACGACGCGGAAGACCAGATCGGTGCGTCCGATCGTGATCGTGGTCTCGGAGGGAAGGGGCGCTTCGCGCGCCTTCTGCCCGTTGACCTTGGTGCCGTTGGTGGATCCGAGGTCGCGCATCATGGCTCGTTCCCCGTCCCACAGCACCTCGACGTGCTTACGGCTGGAGCCGGCATCCGCGATCGTGATGTCGGCGTCGCTGCCGCGGCCGATCACGGTGCGCGCGCCGGAGAGCGTGTGACGGCGCCCGTCGACATCGATCATCGCTTCCCAGGTGACGCGTCCCTCCGCGGTGCCGGAATTCACGCGAACAGTGCCGGTGGCGACCTTCTCGTCGCCTTCGAAGGCGATCGAGAGCGGACCCGCGAAGCTGTAGCCCTGCGAGCGGGCGTGCTTGTTGAGAAGCGCGTGCAGTTCATCGGTGAGGGCACCGCCGAGCGCCTGCATCCGATCGAGGTCATCGGGGCTGAGGCGGACGACATAGCTGTTGGGGGTGATGATGCGGTCGCGACTGACGACCGCAGCCTTGATGTCGGCCTCACGGCGGATCGCGGAGGCGATCTCGACCGGTTGGATGCCGCTGCGGAAGGTCTTGGCGAATGCGCTGTTCACAGCGCGCTCAAGACCCTTCTCAAAGCTGTCAAGTAGTCCCACTGGGCTCCTCTGGCATGTCTGACCGGTATCCACATCGTAGCCAGGTGATCTGGATATGCGCCTGTCGACGCAGCCGGATGTGCGAAACACCCGGGGTGCACGCGAGTTCTTGGCGCCCCGGATCGCGTGCTATCCTCGTGAAGTTGGGTTCTTCGGAAAACAACAGGTTCGCGCGAGTGGCGGAATGGTAGACGCGCTGGCTTCAGGTGCCAGTGTCCTTATGGACGTGGGGGTTCAAGTCCCCCCTCGCGCACAGAACAAAAACAGCCCCTCACCAGGGATTTTATAATCCAGGTGAGGGGCTGTTTCGTTGCTATGGGGCGAGATATGGGGCAAGCGCCCCCGGTTCGCCCCATCGCGGTGTTCACGTTCCGGCGAGGCGGCCCGCGAACTGTTCGACGGCGTTCTTCTGCATCGTCGGGGTGACGTGGCTGTAGATGTTCATCGTCGTGGTGATGGTGGAGTGCCCGAGGCGTTCCTGCACGACCTTGGGCGGCACACCCAGTTCCATGAGGATCGTCGCGTGCGTGTGCCGCAGTCCTTTGATGGTGACGCGGGGAAGGTGCTCGAACTTCTTGCGCCTCGCGGCCCATTTGAGGCGGCGATCCCAGCGGCTGGTCATCGCGTCGGGTGAGCGGAGCCTTCCGTCGTCGTCGCCGAAGATGTAGGCGTCGGCTCTTGCCAGCTCGAACGACAGTTCGGCGCGGGCGACCTTGTAGGAGGCGAGCACTTTCGCGGTCGCGGCGTCGAGGTCGATGACGCGGGCGTTGCCGGTCTTGGTGGTCTTCGTCTTCGTCCAGTCCTCGGTGTTGATCGCGCGGCGGATGCTGATCTGTGAGGTCTTGGCGTTCAGGTCGTTCCATTTGAGGGCGAGTGCTTCGCTGCGCCGCATCCCGGTGTTGGCGATCAGCCACCACAGGGCGAACAGCTCGTCCTGCTTCTCGTCGCGGTCCCACGCGAGGAACGCCGCGAGCTGATCGGCCGTCCAGGTGACCAGCTCCGTCTTCTCTGCCCGCATCTGGCTCGTGGTCGGTGCTTTCGCTGCCTTCCGCTTCGCGGGATTGGTGGTGAGGTGGCCGTCTTCGATCGCGGCGTCGAGGATCGCGCCGAGCACGACGTGGGCCTTGTGGACGGTGTTGGCTGACAGCGGCCCGCCCTTGTCCTGCTCGTCCTTGCGGCCGTGCTGTTCGAGGTCGCGGTAGTGGCGGGCGATCCGGGTGGGGGTGAGCTTGTCGAGCGGGTAGTGCCCGAGTTGCGGGCGGAGGTGGTTGCGGATGATCTTCTTGTACCCGGCGATCGTGGAGTCCGCCAGATGCAGGCCCTCCACCCAGGCGTCGGCGTAGGAGCTGAGGGTGGGAACCTTGCCGCCGAACTTCTCGTGCTCGTCGCGCTGCTTGAGCGCGTCCTGCAACGCAGCATCCGCGTCGGCGGCGGTCGCGAACCCTCCCCGGCTGAACTTCTTCTCGCCGAGGTCGGGCTGCTCCGGATCGATCGGCACCCAGATCTGGAACCGCCATTTCTTCCCTGCGGCAGTCTGGTACGACTGGATCGACCCGCGCCCACGCCGCCGCGTGCGCGAACGACGCGCCTGCGCCTCACCTGCTGGCGGTGTTGTGTGGGATGCCATGATTCCGGTTCCCTTGCCCTTACTCGGCAGAGCCGAACCGGCCCGCATAATCGGCGGCGTCGAACACGCGCCCGGTCGGGTCGATCTGCACGCCACGCTCTCCGATGAGCCGCTGGCGCTCTTTCAGCGCAGTGAGGCGCTGCGTGTAGTCGTCATGGCTGGCTTGGCTCGGGCTGCCATGCTTCAACGCGCTCTCGAAATACTGAACGCGGTTCAGGCACACCACCCACTCCTGCTGCCAGTACGCCAGTAGTCCCTCGCTGGTGAGGGTGAGTTCTCCGCGCGCCCACTTCTCGATCTCCTCGGGCAGGTACGACTCGGGCACACCGGTGAGCGTCGTCTGCTCGTTCGGCGGCGTCAGGAGCGCCGCGGGGCTGGTGCGCAGCAGGTAGGCGATCACGGTGAGGTCGTCCACGTCCACGCGACGATCCCCGTTCTCCAGCTTGCTGATCCCCGACGGCGACAGCTTCCGACCCGCCGCGCCGAGAGCGTCGGACATGGTGCGCAGGTCCATGCCGATTGCTTGGCGTGCGGCGCGGATGTTCGCGGCGACGTGTGTATTCGTGATTCCCGGAGGGTTGCCCCTCACCCGCTCAGTTTCCATAGTAAGAACATACAGCGCGGTACTTGACAATGCAAGCATAGGCTCCTACCGTTGAATGCACCCTCCTCGCGCGCGGCAAAGAACGGATGGTGCGATCATGCGTCAGAGCACCCTTGATATTGACGACCTCCGACGTCGGCGCAGCCTCGTCATCACCCGCCAGGAAGCTGCCGAAGCCCTCGGCGTCGACCCGCGCACCATCACGGTCGGCATCGAGGACGGCACCATCCCCTCCGTCAAGCTCGGCCGCCGCGTCGTCATCCCGCGCGAGAAGTTCCTTGCCCTGTTTGCAGACACCGCGACCGATAGCCGCGAGTCTTGACCTTCCAATGGGAGTGCCGAATTGGCACCGCCGCTCAGCGATCCCCACTCGTCCCGTCGGCAAGGATCACACCGAGCGCTTGGCAAGTTATCTTGTGGCAAGTAAACTTGTGACATGGAATCAGACCCGATCATCCTGGACAGTGCCCACCGGCACGGCGTCTCGGATGCGGCGATGCTCCATGCGCTCCGTTTCCCTGTCCGGCACTTCGTGCAAGACGATGCGATGACCATGTTCATCGGCCCCGACGAGACCGGCACCCTGGTCGAAGTCGGCGTCATCGAATGGCACGGCATCATCGCGATCGCGCACGCGATGCGTCCGGCTCGACCCAAGTATCTGAGGTGAACATCATGGCTCCACGCTCTATCGAAGACATCAAGGCCCGCGCCGACGAGTTCGCGGACGCGTTCGAGAACTACGACCCCAAGCCCGGCGACCAAGACGCACCCGTTCCGCCGGTGATGGCGGTCAAGCTCGCCGCCTGGCGACGCGACACCGCCGAACGCGAACTCGCAGAGGCGGTGCGTGCAGCGCGTGAACAGCGGCTGTCGTGGCGTGAGGTCGGCGAAGCGATCGGCACCAGCGGCGAGGCCGCACGCCAGCGCTACAGCGCCAGCGCCTGACCTCTGCTCCTGCTCGGACTGACTGAACGCCGCTGACGGAGGAATGCCCGCTGTGACTGCAAGAAACACTCTGACCGTTGACGACGGGATACTCACTGTGACTCCGCGAGGAATGGATCGCGTGTGGGGTTTCCGGAATCGAGTGCAGGTACCTCTCGGGAGCATCACGAACGTGAGCATCGAGCGTGACCCGCATCGTGTGCCGACCGGCCTGCGGGCTCCTGGCCTCGACTTCATGGGCAAGCTGTGCGGCACGTTCCATGTGAACGGTGAGCGACACTACTGGAACTACTCGGGAACCGGAGAGGCGTTAGAGATCGAGCTTGCCGAGGGTCAGCACTTCCGTCGCCTGTATCTCTCGGTCGCTGACGCCGCAGACGCACAACGCACGCTCCACGACGCAGTGGGCGCGCACTCGTAGTCGATAGGCTTCGGTCATGGAGTGGTTCGGGTGGATCGCGGTCACGGTCGGCATGGCGCTGTTCATCATGTCGTTCGTGCGGATGGTGCGCGCGAACCTCGGCACGCGTATCCCATACTTCCGGAGCCCGGAGGTCAACCCCTCGGCCACGATCGCCATGCGGAGCATCGGCGTCGGCGTACTCGTCATCGGTGTGGCGGCTCTCACACCGACCCTGGGCTACTGGGCCGCACTGATCGTGTTCGCCCCGCCGCTGATCGTGATGCCTGCCACGATCGCGGTGCACAACCGCAGGCTCACGACCGCCGTCTGACGGGCCTGGTCACAAGCCGAGTCCGGGTCGTCCTCGCTGGTGATCCGGCCCGGTCCTCGTCGGCCCCGCGTGGCGGCGGGCGAGAGCTTCCTGGCGGGCTTGCAGAGCTTCGCGCTCGACCCGTTGCTGTTCTCGGCGCTGGGTGAGCCATTCGGCGGCCTCCGCGACGGGGCGCGCGTCCAACTCCGCAATGACCCGCCGCGCCGCGGCTGCCCGCTTCCTGGCCTGTTCGGCATCGGTTCTGGGGTTGGGGACGCGGAACGTGCCCCGCATCTGCCGTGCCTGCTCTGCCCCGTAGACCTGGACAGTGAGGCGCTCCCGCTCGACGGCCTGCCGCTGAGCGGTCTGCTGCTTCGCGGCCTCCGCTTCGCTGAGGGCATGTTCAGCCGCCCGCACCTCTGGGTGGGCGTCGGCCTGTTCCGTCGCGATTGTCTGCGCCCACTCGGTGACGGGTCGCAAGAGAGACGGTGCGGTGCCCCAGGTCTGGGTGACGTGTCGCTCGATCTTCTCGACCGATTCCGCCGAGGTGTCGATGTTCCGGGCGGCGGTGCGTCTGCGCCCGAACCTCGCTGCCTTCGCCTCCGCTCGGGCATCGTGGAGATGCGCGCGAGCATGCACGAGTTCTTGCCCGTCCGCCCGCGCCCGCGTCTCTACCTCGGCGGTGACCGTGTGGCGGGTGTGCTCCGCAAGCTCCTTCGCGTGGGTTACACGCGCGGCGTGCTCCCCGGCTTCGACGTGCTGCGCCTGCTTCTGGGTGGAGAATCGCGCGGCGGCGTCCTCGAACAGCGCCGCGTCCTGCTCTGCGCGTTCGATGAGCTGGGTGAGGCGTGCCCGCTCGGTCTGCACCAGACGTACCGGCCCGTCCTCCACGAGCCCGCGCACGGCCTCTGCCGCGCGCTCGGTCGCGTCGGCGAGGCCGCGGTCGGCGCGGTCGCGCTCCATCGCCGCAACGAACTGCTCCCGCGCTTGCTCCTGGTTCTCGGCCACGACGTGCAACAGGTTCTGCTCGCGGCCGCGGGTCATGCCGACATACACACTCGCGGCGCTGGTGGCATCAGTGAGAAGCGTGTGCGACCCGGTGACGGTCGCGCCCTGCGCCCCGTAAGCGGTCGCCGCATACGACAGATGCGCATGCTCGGCCACATACTCGGCAGGCAGGCACAGGGTGCGCTGCCACTTGCGTCCATTCCCGGCCTCGCGCACTCTGAGCGTGCCGTCCTGCTCGATGTGTTGCACGATCCAGTTCTGACGGTTCGCGACACCCAGGTCAGCGTTGTTCTTGCGTGTCTGGATCACGTCCCCGGCTCCGATAGAGAGGCCATCGCTGCCGGTAGCGGTGCGGCGGTCGTCGACCTCGCCGCGCGCCACTCGTTCCTCACGGATACGCGCGTTGACAGCGCGGGCCTCGTCGTTGGAAGTGACCATGACGGCCTCTTCTTCCCGGCGATGTCCCGCAATGTGCTCGCGCACGTCCTCGTCGCTCGCGTGCAGGCGCATGAGCCCGAGCGCAGTGAGCCGGTCGAACACCGCACCGGGGTTGTCACCGTCGCGCATCCGCACCGTCAGCTCGGCGTAGGCGCGGTCGGTGAAGCGATGCACCTCGGCCATGTCGAAGGTGCGCCCCCGGAGGTGTGCGGCGATGTCGAGCACGCCACCGCGTCCGACTGCGGCAAGCTGCGCCCGGTCGCCCACGAGCGCGACGGTCGCGCCCGCCTCTGCGGTGACGGTGAGCAACGCGATTGCAGTGTCCTGGTCGAGCATCCCGGCCTCGTCCACGATCACCCGCTCACCCCGCTCCAGCCGCGCACCCTCTGCCGGGCCGCGAAAGGTGCGGCCCGTCTCCGGGTCAGCGTCGCCGGGGGTGAGGCGTGTCCATACGCCGTCGCTGTTCCACCGCCAACCGTGCGCGTGCACGAGCGCCGCAACACTCGTTGCGGGTATGCCGAGTTCATCGTGCGCGACCTGCGCGGCGCGCAACGTCGGCGCAACCACCCGCGACCACGAGCGAGTCGGTCGATGCGACCGCGGCGGCGGCGCGCTCCTGCCCAGCGTCCAGGCCGCGCTTGCGCGCCGCCCGGCGCACGTCCGGGTGCTCCGGGTCTTGTCGCGGGATGCGCACGGCGATGAGGTCGCGCAGATGCGTCTCCGCCTGCACGACGCGCAGGCTGGTCAGGTGCGCCACATGCTCAGGGGCGGGTGCGCCGGGCGGGAGGATGGAGAAGCAATCTTCCATCGCGAGAGCGGTGGCGATGTTCACGAACTCGCGTATCTCGGCGGGTGCGGCTTGCACGCCGTACTCGGTCATGATCCGGGTGGCGTGCTCCTGCACCGTGTGCCGCGTCCACGCCGAACTACCGGCGGCGCACCGATCCAGTGCTCGGTTCGCCACGGTCTGCACGGAGAGGTCATCCAGCGACGCCGGCGCACGACGCGCGGGCCGGCGCAGCGTGGCCGGGTCGTAGCCGGCTTCGTGCAACTCCCTCACCCACGCATGTTCCTCGCTGAGTGTGGTGGGCTTCTTCGCGGGCCGCTCGTACGCCCACGCTTTCGCCGCGAGACGCACCGAGACGACCGGCCCCACAGTCTCGCCCGGATGCGCCGCCTCCCACTCCGCTTCAAGGCGTTCAAGGTGTCGGCGTACTTGCTCGCCGCGCTTGCTCATCACGCCGTTGAATCGCTCGAGTTCGACGACCTCGCCCGATGCCGGGTCGAGGGTGAGGCCGTGCCGATCCAGCACCTCGGCAAGCTCAGGGTGCGCGGCGATGACCGCAGTGCCGAGGGCACGGATCGCGCCCTGCTGCTTGAACAGCGCCGCGGTGTCCAGCGCCCGCCACTTCCCGGCCGCCCACACGCGGGTGCTGATCTGGAAGTGGATATGGCGGTGAGGGTCACCCGCCCGACTGGTGCGATGCGACACCGCCACCGTCTGCAACTGCGAGACGGGCACAACCTCCTGCTTCCCGCGCGGCCCCGCGCGGGTCACGGAATGCTGAGCGAGCCACCGCTGAATCTCGCCCACGACGTCCTGCTGCGCCCGGTCGAGGACTGCGGAGACTTCCGGGTGGAGCGCTGCGGCGATCGAGAGCGACTTCGGGGCGTTCACGACCATCTCCGCGAACCTGGGCGAGCCCTGCCGCCCCTCGCCCGGCATACGAGGCTTGCCCATCGACTCCCCGGTGAGCGGGTTCATCCAATCCACCCAGCCCGCATACGCGTCCGGGTCGAGCCCCAGGGTGGCGGTCACGTTCCCGTCGCCGTCGAGCGCGGTGAACTCCGCCACGGACGTGTCAGCGCCGAGGTAGTAGTCATCGGCGCGAGAGCGGTCGGCCTCGACATAGCGGCGCGCATCGGCCCCGGTCCCCCGGAACAGGATCACGCCGCCATGCATGAGACTCACCACCAATGATTTCTAGTACGGAAACTATGGTATCTACCACGGTAGCATACGTCCATTCGGAAGAGAGCGTGAGAGCTCTGTGAGGTCCAGAGAGCGGGACGATCGGAGGATCGGTCCGTAGCGTCGAGATGGAAGCTGAATATTCGCTTCTCTGAGCGCCACGAGTATTGCGGTTGAGCGCCACCTGCTCGTGGGCGCGTTCGCGTCGTTG
>NZ_JBSJZH010000031.1:0-11825 GCF_054798215.1 Microbacterium sp. GXF6406
ACGCGATCGTCTACCGCGCCGCGGTCCTCATCCACGCCGCAATCGCGTGGACCCAACAATTATCAGACACGCCCTAGGCCGAAGGGACAGTTGAGAGCGGTCAGCCGGCAGACGAGGACGAGGACCACCGTGATGAGTCCGAGGCCTCCGGCGGCGATCGCCCAGGCCGGCGGCAGTTCGATCACGAGCACGAGCGTTCCGGTGAGCAGGACGAAGACGCCGAAGACCTTCTGGAGGGCGTCGGCTGGTATGCGTCCTGACAGGCGCGCACCGAGGAGCGCTCCGAGCACGGCCATCGCAGTGACCGCGGCCACCAGGGGCCAGTCGAGGGTCACCGTGGTCAGGTAGCCGGCGAGTCCGGCGAAGGACTTCATCGCGATCACCAGCAGTGAGGTGCCCACGGCCACCGGCATGCTGAGGCCGCCCAGCAGCACGAGCGCGGGGACGATGAGGAAGCCGCCGCCGGCGCCGACGATCCCGGTGATGAGGCCGACGACGATGCCTTCGAGCATGGTCCGCAGCATCGGCAGCGAGTGGGCGCGCTCGGTCCCGGCATCGGCGGTGGGTTGGTCAGTGTCGCGCCTGGGCTTTCTGGTGACCATCGCGATCGCGGTGGCGATCATCATGATCGCGAAGGCCACCATCAGCACGGCACCGGGGAGCTGGCCTCCGATGAGTCCTCCGGCGAAGGCGCCCACCATGCCAGCGGCGCCGAAGATGAGCCCGGTGCGCCATCGGACTCGACGGTGCCGGGCGTGCACGACGAGGCTGGACAGCGAGGTCACGCCGACGATCAGCAGCGAGGCCGCGATGGCCTCTTTCGGGGGCATGCCCGCGATGTAGGTGAGCAGCGGGACGGTCAGGATCGACCCGCCACCGCCGAGCGTCCCTAGCGCGAGCCCGACGCTCACGGCGAGCACGAGGGTGAGGATCAGGGTGCCGCTCACTCGTGCTCACCGGGCATCGTGGTTGGTGCTGCGGGTCGTGACGCCGACCGTGCCGATGCCGGTCCAAGATGCGGGGTCGTTGCGGTTGAACGCCGTCGGAACGTCGGAGCACGCCAGGGCATCACAGTTCCTGGGTCGCGACCGGGATGGATGCGATCGCGCTCCGTGCGGTGGGGCTGGCCGTGACCTTGTTCCAGGGCATGCGGGAGAGGATGCGGCCCATCAGGCAGGAGCCGGTGAGCGCCGCGACGACGAGCCCGGCGCTGAGCGCGAACGCGATGAATCGGGACTCCGGCCACAGGAACTCGGCCACGAGCAGGCTCACCAGGACGATCAGCCCGGCCGTGAACCGCACCTGGCGCTCGATGTCCCAGCGAGCTGCGCCGCGGACCACCTGGCCGCCAGCGGCCTCGAAGGCGGGCACGCCGCCGGTGAGCACGTTGGCCGTCCGCACGCCGGCGGCAGCGAGATGCTGCTGGGCCTGGGTGGCGCGGTTGCCGGACTGGCACACCAGCACCGCGCGGTGCCCGAGCCGCTCTGCCAGCTCCGAGGCATGTTCGGTCAGCAGCGGCAGCGGGACGTTGTACGAGCCGTGGATATGGAGGGTCTCGAACTCGGCCGGGGACCGCACGTCGATGATCGTGAGGTCGTCGTGAAGCTGACGCCACTGGGCGAGCTCCTCGGCGGTGATCGTTCGGAGTTCAGCGAAGGGATTGGTCATGGGGTGGTTCCTCGTCAGGTCTGGCCGCGGGCAGCGGAGATGCGAACGGAAGGGGCTGGGGCCGACCGCACGTCGGAGGATGCGAGCGGTCTGCTGTGCGTCAGGCCAGCGCGGTCTCGCTGGTGGTCTCCTGCCATGCGCGCCAGGCGTTGTAGCTGCCGTCGAGTTCTACGACGTCGTGCCCGGCGCGTCGTAGGGCGCTGGCGGCGACGGTGTTCCGCATCCCGGACTGGCAGTAGGTCACGATCGTGCCGGAGCGCGGCAGCTCGTCTTGGTGCCAGAGCACGCGCGCGGCGCTGAGCTGTGTGGCGCCGGGGATGTGCCCGGCAGCGTACTCGCCGCGCTGGCGCACGTCCAGCAGCAGCGCGGCATCGAAACCTGCCAGCTCGGCCGGCTCGATGAGGGGCGGGACGAACCGAGGAAGCCCGTCGATGGTGGTGACGTAGCCGGCGGTCTGGTCGATGCCGACCCGCAGCAGCCGATCCGCGATCGCCTGGGCGGCGGGCTGGTCCTCGGCCAGCAGCACCAGCGGACGCGAGTCGGTCTCGGGATCGTAGGCCCAGGCGGCGTAGGTGGCGGTCTTGGGGCCGTCGGGGATGTTGAGCGAGCCGGCAACGGTGCCCTGATGGGCCTGCGCCGGCGGGCGGGTGTCGACGAAGGTGATCTCGTCGGCCTCCAGCCGCCGCGCCACCTCCGCTACGGCCAGCTCTGGCACCGGGCCGCGCTCGCCCAGCACGGCGGGACCCTCGCGGTTCTGCTTCTTCATCCTCGCGAAGTAGGCGTGCGCGTCGGGCTGCCCGTCGAGCAGCTCCTCGATGAACCCCTGCTCGTCGTCGGCAGCCAGGTGGCGACTCCACCACGCGTGGGCGCGCTCGTAGCCGACCGTGGTCGAGGGCAGCGCTCCGAGCGCCTTGCCGCACGCACTGCCGGAGCCGTGCCCCGGGTGGACCTGGACATGATCCGGCAAGGTCAGGAACACCTCACGCAAGCTGCTGAACAGTTGCCGCGCGCCCTCGAAGCGCGTGTCGACCCCACCCGCGGCCTCGTCCAGCAGGTCGGGGCGGCCCAGGTCCCCGGCGAACACGAAGTCGCCGGAGATGAGGTAGCCGGGCTCGCTGGCGAAGGCACCATCGGTGACCAGGAACACCAGGTGCTCAGGAGTGTGACCAGGCGTGTGCCGGGCCTGGATCGTGATGTTGCCGATCGTGATCGTGTCGCCGTCGTACAGACGCCGGGCGTCGAAACCGTACTGCCAGTCCGCGCCGCCCTCGCCGGAGACGTAGACCTCGGCGCCGACCGCCGCAGCCAGCTCGCGCGTCCCAGACAGGTAGTCAGCGTGGATGTGGGTCTCGGTCACTGCGACGATCCGCATGCCGTGCTTGGCCGCGAGCGCCAGGTAGTCCGCGATGTCGCGGCGCGCGTCGATCACCACCGCCTCGCCCTTGGCCTGGCAGCCGATGAAGTACCCGGCCTGCGCCAGGTCCTCGTCGTAGATGCGTTCGAGAAGCACTGTTCATCCTTCCGTCGATGCCATTGATACCCCTGGGGGTATTTTTACCATCTCATACCCCCTGGGGTATTTCAAGTCGAGTGTGCGACCCGAGCGCCCGCGATCGACATGCCCGCGTGGCTGGCCGTCGCAGAGGACTCGTTCAGAGGGGACTCAGCGATCGTCGCCACCAGGTGCCGTCGTTCCTGGAGGAGGAGTGCAGCGCCGTTGATGGTGATGTGGGTGGGCGCGATGATCGGTCCTTGGCCGTCGGGTTCGTAGGCTTGGGCGACATCACCGGTGAGGACGTTGTGGACCCGGATCGCCCCATCCTCTCGCAGATAGAGGAAGACGCCGCCGATCGCCGCGATGGTGGTCTCGGCGGCAACAGGCAGGGACCACAGTGGTCGGTCGTCGGCGTCATAGCCGTGCAGGCCGGTGTCGTCCAGGGTGACGAGGGTCCCCGTGGTGGGGTCTACGGCGGCGTCGCGTGCGGTGCTGCTCACGATGCTGCCCTGATCCAGGTCGAGGAGCGCGCCGGTGGTCTCGGAGGTGGCGACGAGCGCGAGCCCGTCTCCCGGTGCAGGGCGCAGGGACGCGTTGATGGACGCCGCCGTCCAGCCGTGCTCGGCGAGGGGGACGCGCCAGAGCTCCTGATCGTCGGCCGTGTCGCGCGCGATCAGAGTGTCCTCGTGGGTGAGCAGCACGATGCCGTGGTACTCGCCGATGATGCGGATACCTTCGGGGCTCGACTCGTCGGCCGCGACGTCTCCGGTGGTGGGGTCGAGCGCGACGCGTGGGCCGGTCTCGCCCATGAAGCCTTCGGGAGGTGCGGCGAAGACCAGGCCGGGGCCTTGGTAGGGGCCGGGCACCTCGACCGGACCCCAGACCCGTTCCCCGGTCGTCAGGTCGTAGGCGGTGGCAGTCGTCGCGGCCAGGGCGTCGGCCGTGGTCTGGAGGTCGCCCAGGATCGCGAGGGCTCGGCCGTGCGCGTCGGTGGCCACGACGAACCCGGTGCAGCTCGCTGGACGTTGCGCGGCCCACAGCACGTCCCCGTGGACGTCCACGGCGGTGAACTCCAGCACACCGTCGCGTTCACCGGCGGCCAGATACACCCCGTCCGCGTACTGCGGAGTGATGTCCCACCCGGGGTCCACGACCTCCAGCTCCTCGAACGGCGTCGGTAGCCGCATGCCCGAGGTGTCCACCACGGGTAGCGACCCATCGACCGAGTAGGGGTCTCTTACGGGCTCGGGCTCGGATGCCCCGCAGCCGGTCACCAGCAGCGCGGCCACGGCGGCGAGGGCAAGGCTGGAGCGTCGCCGGCGCGGCTTCATGACTGTTCCGCGCGGTGCTCGCCCGCCTGGGCGTCAGCGCGAGCGTGGGTACGGCGGCGTCTGGCCCAGAGCAAGAGTGCGATCCCGGCGATGAGGACGACGGCGAGGATGTCCAGGATCGGGTTCGCCAGGATCGCGGTGTTCTCTTGGAGCCAGGCCTGGGCGTCGAGCGGAACCAGTTCGGGAGCGCCGACCAGGCCGTTGGTGGTCCAGAACAGCACCCCGACGCCCACGATCAGCAGCCCGGTGACCACCGAGGTGGTGTGCAGCTCCCGGCCCAGCACGGTGAACGATCGCCCGCGCAGGAATCGGCGTCCACGGGCGCCCAGGCGCTGCCAGAGCGCGGCGATCAGCAGCAGCGGCAGCACCATGCCCGCGCCGTACACGGCGAGCATGACGCCGGCGGCGAGGGTGTCGCCGCGGGCGGCGGCCAGGGTGAGCACGGCGCCTAGGATCGGGCCGGCGCAGAATCCCGCGATGCCACTGGCAGCGCCCAGCAGCACCGTCTTGACGAGTCCGGTCTTGGACGCCGCTTGCGCGTGCAGGTCGGCCCCGGCCGGTAGCAGCCGGGCAGGGTCGAACCCGAACCCGAGCGCCTGTGCCGCGCCGAGGACGACCAGGACCAGCGAGGCGATGAGCACGATCGCCTGCCGGTGGGTCACGAACAGCGTCCCCAGGGCGCCGGCTCCGACTCCCACAGGGACCAGGACGGTCAGCAGGCCGACGTAGAACACGGCTCCGTGCAGCAGCAGCCGGGGGCCGGTGCCGATCGTGGAGGCGAAGAACGCCGGCATCAGCAGCGCCGCGCACGGGCTCAGCAGCGCGAGCGTGCCGCCGGCGAACGCGGCGAGCAGTCCGATGTCCACGCCGCCTCACTCCGCCGCGTCGAGCGCGGTCTGGAACGCCTTCTGGAACACCTCGGTGGGCTGCGCCCCGACGATCGGCTGTCCGCCCAGGATGAAGATCGGGGTGGAGGTGGCGCCGAGGTCGAACCCGAACTGCTGGTTGGCGGCGATCACCTGCGCCGTCTCCTCCGAGCCCAGGTCGGCGGTGAACTGCTCGGTGTCCAAACCGAGTTCGCCCGCCAAGGCGATCAGGGCTTCCTCGCTCAGCTCGCTCTCGGACCTGCGCTCCCCGTCCTCGAACAGGGCGTCGTGGTACTCCCAGAGCGCCCCCTGGAGGGCGGCGGCGTACGAGGCCCGCGCTGCGCGCTCGGACGCGGGACCGAACACGTTGATGTCGCGCCACTCGATCCGCAGCTCCCCGGCGTCGACGTGCTCCATCATCGACGGCAGCGTCTGCTCGCTCCACCGAGCGCAGAACGGGCACTGATAGTCCGAGAACACCACCAGCACCACCGGCGCATCCACGGGCCCGGCAGCGAGCAAATCCGCCTCGTCCCTGGTCTCGGCCGCAGACAGGTCCGGTTGCTCGGGGTTCTGCACCTCCGTCGGCGCGCCGCTATCCGACGGCGAGCCCCCCTCCTCGGCCGTCGTGCCACCCCAGTTCACCGCCACGATCACGGCGATCAGGACAGCAGCCAGCGTCAACACGGCGACCGGCACGACCCATGACGACCTCGAACGGTTCGACGGTTTCGGGCGGTTCGTGGTCTCGGTGGGCATAGGGATTCTCCTGTTACTGTCGCGGGCACCGACCTCTACTATCTCAGATAGTCGACTATGCGTGGTAGTCGAGTCATGTCAGAATGGGTTCCATGACCTCTCCCACGACTCGATCCCGCCAGGGCATCGGCGAAAGCTTCCGGTTGGCGGTCCAGGCGCTTCGAGGGTGGACGGGCCGGCAGGTGCTGGCCGCGATCGCCGCCTCGGCGGTCGTCGCGGTGGTGATCGGGGTGGCGACGGTGCTGATCCCCAACCCGGTGTTCGGTCGAGACATCCCGCCGGTGTGGTGGAACTATCCGGTGTGGCTGGTCACCTCGGTGCTGTCGGGCATGCTGGTCGCCACCTATGTCCGCCCGTACCGCGCCGCCGCATACGAGCAGCAGGCGAACGTGGTCAGCGAGGACGGCAGCACCGCCACCGACGCGGCCGATGAGGCGCAGGCGCGGCGCAGCAGCCGGATGGGGATGGCCGGCGGCATCCTGGCGTGGTTCGCGGTGGGGTGCCCGGTGTGCAACAAGCTGGCGCTGCTGGCGCTGGGGTACTCGGGAGCGATCACCTGGTTCACCCCCGTGCAGCCGTTCCTCGCGCTCGGCGCGCTGATCCTGACCGGGGTCGCCCTGGTGTGGCGACTACGCGGGCAGGTCGCTTGCCCGGTCCGCCCCGAGCCGGTGGCGGTCGCGTCATGAACGTAGGCGGTGAGCGCTCGGGTGATCTGCTGCGCCTAGGGGCGTTGGAAGCGCAGGTGATGGACGTGCTGTGGGACCACGGCCCGGCCACTGTGCGCGAAGTGATCGAGCTCCTGCCCTCCGATCCCGCCTACACCACCATCGCGACCGTGCTCACCAACCTGGACCGCAAGCGACTGGTGACCATCACGAGGCAGAACCGGTCCACCCGGTACAGCGCCAAACTCAGCAGGCACGAGCACGCCGCGGGGCTGATGGAGCAAGTGCTAGAGGCCAGCCGCGACCGGGCCGCCTCGATCCTGCAGTTCGTGGACTCGATGCCCGAGAACGACCTGGACCTGCTACGCGACTACCTGGAACGCCGCGACCGGGGAGACATGCCGTGACCGCCGGCATCCTCACGATGGCTCTGTGCACCGGACTGGTGGCGCTGGCAATGCTCGGGCCGGCCCTGCTGCGGCACGCGGCCCCCGCTCTGGTGCGGGTCCCGCGCTTGGCGATCGTGGTCGTCGCCGGCGGCATCGGGGTCTGGCTGGTCACGCTGCTGGCGATCGGCCCGGTGCTGGCCTGGGCCGGAGCCGGCCCCGCGCTGCTGCCCGAACGCGCGGCCGAGGTCTGCCAACGGTGCCTGAGCGCCGCGAACCCGTTCGCCGCCGACACCACCGACACCCTGGTCCCCGCGGTGCTGCTGCTCGCCCTGCCGGTGGCGCTGGCCCTTGCCCTGGGAGCAGGTCTTGCCCGCCAGATGTCCCGGCGTAGCTCCCGTTCCCGGCACGCCGCCCGCACGCTGCTGCACGGCGCGCGGCGGCAGCTCCTGCATGGACACGAGGTGGCACTGGTCGACGCCGAGCACCCGTTCGCGCTCACCTTCCCGGCCCGTCACGGCGGGATCGTGCTCTCCACCGGCGCGGTGCGCGCGCTGGGGCCGGGCGAGCTGGCCGCCGTGCTGGCCCACGAGCACGCCCACCTGCACCAACGCCACCACCTCATCACCGCGCTGGTGGACAGCATCGCCGCCTACCTACGGTGGGTGCCGCTGATCCGCGCTGCCGCCGACGCGCTGCCGCACTACCTGGAGATCGCCGCGGACGACCAGGCCCGCCGTCGCGCAGGAACCCCGGCGCTGGTCAGCGCCCTGGTCAAGCTCGGCGAACGCACCCACCCCGCCATGCCGCAGCACTCCTGCCCTGTCGCCTTGCACGCCGCCGGCCCCGAACGCATCCGCCACCTCGTCCACCCCAGCGCCGGGCTGGCAGGCGCCCTGCCCGCCGTCGCGATCGCCGCATACCTGGTCGGCATGGCCGCCCTTGCTGCCCTCGTCCATCTGCCCTACGTCTCGGCCGCCCTCACCGGCTGCACCATCTGACCCTGCCGGAAACCAAGAGAGAACACCAAACAATGAATGAGAACACTCGTGAGGTGATCCTGCACGTGGCCGACGACCCCGCCGACGTGCGACGGGCGCTGGACGCCGCCGCCGGACTCCACGCCGCCGGCCTGGGAGTGCGGGTGCGGGTGATCGTCAATGGCCCGGCACTGGCCGGCCTGACCGGCACCGATGCCGTCCAGGTGCCCGAGCACACCGAGGTGGCCGCGTGCAGCGTCGGGCTCGGACGGCGCGGCATCGACCCCGGCGAGTTGCGACCCGAGGTCGGCACGGTCCCCTCCGCGGTCACCGCGATCGTCCATGCGCAACTGGCCGGCACCGCCTACATCCGCATCTGACCGGACCAGAAGGTGGCAGATGGAGCGCCGATGAGCACCATCGGGTTGCTGCACGGGATGAGCAGCGTCGCGACGGTGGACTACTACCGCCGGATCAACGACCGCGTGAACGAGCTGCGTGGCGGGCACGAGCGAGCCGAGCTGGTGCTGTCCAGCGTGAACTTCGGCGTCATCGAACGATGCGTGCGCGCCGAAGCCTGGGATGAGGCCGGACAGTATCTGGCAGGCAAAGCCCGGGGCCTGCAGCGGGCGGGAGCGGACTTCATCGCCTGCGGGAGCAACACCATGCACCGAGTCGCGCCCGTCATCGAGGCGGCGATCACCGTCCCATTCCTGCACATCGCCGATGTGGTCGCGACCACAGCGACCGACATCGGGGTGCCCGGCTGGGACTGCTCGGCACCGCGCCGACGATGGAACAGGACTTCTACCGGAGAAGACTCGAGCGAGCGGGCTTCACTGTGCTGACCCCGGAGCCCGTCGACCGGACCACGGTCGATCAGATCATCTTCGACGAGCTGACCAGACACGTGTTCCGGCCAGAGTCTCAGGAGACCTATATCCGGGTCATGACAGACCTCCACGCGGCCGGGGCCGAGGCGATCGTGCTCGGATGCACCGAGATCATCCTCTTGGTCGGCCCCGACGACGTGCCGGGACTGCCGCTGCTTGACTCGACCACGCTGCACGTCGAAGCCATCGTCCAGACCGCGATGTCCCGCGGCTAAGCCGCCCCACAGCGGGTCCGCCGCGCCGGGACGAGCCGGTCACCGGCGCTGGAGGAGAAGTACCCCCTCGGTCAGCTCGGCGGCCTCGCCGGAAGGGGCGGTGGCGTGTCGGGTGCGCGTCTGGATGCTCAGGACGAGCCAGTCGTGCTCGTTGAGGTTCAGCTCCACGAACTGTCGTGCCGGGCTGGGAAAGCTGTGCGCGGGATGATCCGCCGCGTCGACCCAGGGTGGGAGTGCGGCGTGGGAGAGGACCACGAGGTGACCGCCGGCGCGCACCGTGGCGGCTGCGCGTTGCAGGATCGCGATGCGCGGGAGCGGGACAGGCGAGTGCAGGAAGCTGGCGGTCACCAGGTCGTAGGGGCCGTCGTCCGGCTCCCACCGTGCCAGGTCGGCAGTGACGAACCGGGTGGCCGCGCTGGCCTGTTGACGCTGAGCCTCGCGGCGTGCGCGCGCGGTCGCGGTGGCGGAGATGTCCACGCCGGTGACGATCCAGCCCTGGGTGGCGAGCCAGATCGCATCGGCGCCCTCCCCGCACCCCAAATCCAGCGCTTTCCCCGGAGCCAAGTGCTGCACAGCGTTGACCAGGCCAGGGTTCGGGCGGCCCGACCACACGCGCTCGGCGTCCCGGTAGCGGCCCTCCCAGAACTCCCGAGGATTCTGAGAGCGCGAGTCGTGGCGCGTGGCGCCTGTCATCGTCCGAACAGCCGGGCGAAGAACCCGCCCGTGGCCGGTTCCTTCGGCTCTTTCTCGTGGCCGGGGCACCACTGCCCGGCGGGCACGGTGCGCTTGACCTCGGCGATGTGCTGGCCGCAGCCGGCCCAGGTGGTCTTGCCGCAGATCTTACAGGTCACAGCTCGGCACATGGATTGCTTCTTCCTTCAAGGGCTGTCTGTCGGTTGGTCGTGAGGATCGCTCGTTCAGGCGAGCGTGAGGAACAGCTTCTCCAGCTCCTCGGTGGTGATGTCGTCGGCACGGTTGGTGCCGTCGGGGTCGGCGATGCAGTCCTTCATCGCGGTGGAGATGATCGCGAACCCGGCACGGTCAAGCGCCGAGGAGACCGCCGCGAGCTGGGTCACCACCTCCCGGCACGACCCGCCGCCTTCGACCGCGTCAATGACGGCGTTGAGCTGGCCGCGGGCGCGGCGGAGCCGGTTGAGGATGCGGCGCTGGGCATCGGGGTCACTCGTGGACATGAGAACTCCTGTTCGGGACGGGGGCGCTCGTCAGGTCGACGTGCTGCCGGGCATCGGGGATGTCGAGTGTGTGCTGCGGCCTCTGGGACTGCCGACCAGTAGTGAGCCAGTTCGTCGGGCATGTTCCCGTGACCGCCATGACCGCGATGACGGCGGCCATCACGCCGGCGACTACCGCGATCGCCGGGTCCGTCGACAGCATGGATGCACCGAACGAGCCGACGATCAGGGCGACGGCTCCACGGCTCAGCCGCCCCCATACGCCGGCACGGCATGCCGGGGCGCAGGTGAGCTGTTGGTCAGACATAGGCAAAACTCCTCCGACTGTCAGGAACGCCGTCGAGCGGGTGGTCGGCCCAAAAGCCCAGGATCAGCACCGAGCTCTCCTCGACCACCCGGGTCGGGTTCTCTCGCCTGATCTCGGTCGCACCCATGACTCCAACATACCCCCGGGGGTATCTTGATCTCAACTTTGTCATCACAGCGTCGCGAACGAGGTCTCCGCGACAGAGGCAAGCGGACTCTCCGCACGGTTGTGCAGCGCCCGCCGATCGCTCCTCACGCAGCCCACTCCTCTCGGGCCGCGTAGGCCGCAGAGGTCACGGGCCGGTCGGGAGGCGGCTAACTCAGGGCGGTCGGCGAAGACCGGCTGAACCATACGACTATGCTAGATAGTAACTATGATGGATAGTCGGGCATGAGCTTGGTCGACGTGCGGAACGGGGTTCGGAGCATGCGGGAGACAGTCGGACGGAGCAAGCAACCGCCGCGGCGCTGGCACGGGACCCTCAGCGCGGCGGCGGGGACGGTCCTCGTCCTCGCTGGAGTAGGCCTTCTCGCCGCGCCGGAGCGGGTCGAGTATGTGTACGGGACGGTGAAGACGGCGGTGACGGGAAGCATCCATGCCGCGCGGGAGGACGCGTTCGGAGACCTGCCCACCGTGGACTTGGGCGCCACGGGTGGCGTGCACGAACGGGTCTGCTGAGGCTTTGGTTGAGTCCGGGGTTTATGCCGCCAGGGCGACGGCTTCCATCATTATGGTCTCGAGTTCGACGGGGGTCAGTTTCCCGAGTCGTCGCTGTCGGCGCTTGCGGTGGTAGATCCCCTCTATCCATTGCACGATCGCGAGGCGCAGCTCCAACCTGCTGCCCCAGGGGTGCCGGTCGAGGAGGTTCTTCTGCAGCAGGCTGAAGAACGATTCCATTGCGGCGTTATCGCCGCACGCGCCCACTCTTCCCATCGATCCGACGAGCTTGTGGCGCTTGAGTGTCTTGCGGAATTTCCTGGACCTGAACTGGCCGTATTCAACCGGTCGTCGCAACACCGGCGAATCGGGGTATTGGATGAGCGTGTGGGACAGGCAGAAGCAGGTGC
>NZ_JBSJZH010000032.1:0-9829 GCF_054798215.1 Microbacterium sp. GXF6406
GGGACGTCGATCAGGTCGAGGCGGCGACCGCGTCCTGGGTGCTCTGGTTCAACACCGAACGCACCCACGGCTCCATCGACGACCTCACACCCCTCGAGCTCGAGCAACTCGACTACGCTCGCAACGAACCGGTTGAAAGAGCCGGCTGACACCAGCAAACAGCTCTCCGGACATGCCGGGGCGAGTCATACTTAGGTGACGCTTACCAAGTAATTTCTTCCGTCGTCGCGCCCTGGCAGTGGCGATCCCAACTCGTGGAAAGGGCCACCGTCAATGCGTCTGCCAAGAACTACCAGTAAGACTGTTCTCTCGTTGTTCGCGATTGTTGCGGCATTTGCTTTGGTAACCACTTCCCCTGCGACCGCGTCCGAGTATGGTGCACCGGCTGACGCGACCGTCGATGATGATGAGGGCGTGATCTTTTCGGTTCTCGGTGACGTCGGAGACGGCGTTGGTTCGGTTGTTACGGATGCAGATCTCGCGGAACTCGGGATCGAGGTGATCCCAGGTACAGCCTCAAGCGCACCGAAGGTGCAGGTTGAGGCTGCGCCCACCGCGCAAGCAGCGGCAACCAACAACGTACTCTTCCGGTGGAATGACTTCGGTAACCGCAAAGTTGTGTTGCGTTCCCTTCCTTACAATAAGATCCTCACCAAGCACAACTTGACGTACCGCACCCCACGCGTCGTCACCCAGAAGGCCTCGACACGAACCCCCGACGGTGGCACATCATGGCGATACCGACTTGCGGCCAAGGAGGTCAAGTGTGATTTCTGGGGGAATAACTGCAAGGTCGTGCGCACGGTCTGGGTGCGAACCGTCGTGGACTTCCGTTCGTATCAGGGGGATACATACGGAGTGGTGACCGCGTACTGTGAGGGCATTAACGGCAAGTGCCCCGATTTCGTGAAGAACGCCCTGAACCAGTGACGACGACGCACCGACAGCCGGATGACGTCGCGCTCTGGCGCGACGCCATCCGGGAAGCTTCGACCTTAGAGAACCTTCGCCCGGACGACGGTCTCATCCGGCAGATCCTGCTCGGCCCAGAAACGCTCGAGTTCACCCTCGTCGGCGGTGAGGTATTCACCGTTCCGGCCTCGGCAGATCGAAACGTGATCGCATCCGCAGCCTCGAACGCGCTGGGCCGTAGTGTCATCGCCAACCAGGCCGCGGAGTGGGAGCCCCCGGCGCAGACGGTGAACTATTGGTGGGCAGAGACTCTCTACAACTTCGGCATGCTCGCTCCCGAGGGAATCGTCATGAATCCCACGGTCGTGTTCGCCCGGATCTGGCGCGAAGGGACGGTCGCAAAGATCGAGGCCTACGACGCCGACCGGACCGCCGTTGCAGAGTTCGATCTAGAAGCAGATCACCCGCCGGTAGATACTGTCACCGACGTGCTCGAGGCCCTTCGCGCATAGGGGCAGAGAGCACCGTCACGACGGACATCGTGCCAACACGGCACACAAGAAGACTTGACCCCCTCTGCCCCTGCTTGTCCGGCGGACTGCAGAATTGATGGCACTGAGTCCGAGATCAGCGACATCGGTGGTGAGGCTGAGTAAGCGAGAACTCGCGGATCTCGATCACAACATCATTGGCACGAACTACAGAATCACTGTCACCGGTGTCCGATCTCACGAAAGTTGTCGGTCACTGAGACACGACATCCCCGAAAAGACGGGCAAGTCGTGCGCTGGCGAGAGTGCGGTCGTCTCACGCAAGTTGTCGGTAATCGCGGTTCTTCCATGTCCTGCCCAAAACGTCGGGCGGACGGTTTCGGAGCAGCAGGTTCCGGCAGGGGGTTTCGGCAGCTACTCAGGTGCGACAGCAAGTCCCACGGGCGTGTTTCCTCCGTGCTAGGAAGGACGCGCTCGTGGGACATGCTGTCGCCGAGAAAGTCGACGAATCAGGTTGCCGGTAGGTCTAGCGAGTTGGGACGAGGTCTCCCCATTCAACTGCGACGACGCACAGGTTCTTTCTATCCCCTTGGAAGAACAGGAAGGATGGGATTCTCTTGCTCTCGACTCCACCCTCGGAGGGTGCGTAGGACAGATTGATCACCCAAGTTGGTGCTAGATCCTTGTACGCCTCCCATTGCTCCTCCGCGAACTTCGCCGGTTCTCCCACCTCAAGGCCAGCCCACTCCGAAGATATGCCGAGGTCAGCTGTCGCACTTTCGCATACCTCTGGCGATGCGCCAGCGATGTTTGCCTTGACGAACTGCTGCGCTGCGTCCCTGACAGCAGCTCCTTCCGCGCCCCAGACAGCAGAGTCGATGGAGCAAGCCGCTAGACCAAGGGTTAAACCTAGCCCACAGATCGAAGCGACTGTCAAGTTGAGCGACCTGCGCACCTTCACTTTCATACCTACCTCACTGAGGGCTCAGTAGCTGAGGCACTTGCTGGACGCCTGCTGCTGCCAGGGGACCTGCGGCTTCCAGCTCTCGAGATCGTAGTTAGGATTCTCACTCACAGGCCACCCCGCAATGTGACAGTAAAGCTGTTCCTGGAGACTAAGATTCCAGTTTCCCGGATTCGGCATCTTGTTCTTCACCTCATCGGCGTGAGCCCACCACATTCCGATATTTCCGACACCCTGGTACAGACGTCCCCACGCGCTTGGCTTCGTCGTCACGATGAACCCTTGAGAAGTATTCGTGACGCTGACGCCACCGTACAGTTCCGCTCCGAGCCACGGGTCGGCCACCACCGGGTATGCATCCGTCGCCACGTTGGATAGATCCACGTACTGGCTGACTACGTTCGAGTCATTCACCTCGAAGTGGGTCGGGACGTCATTACCCTTGGAATCTCGTGCCCAAGGCGTTGCGAGGCCTCCGCTGAAGCTACCGTCCGGGCCCGTGAATGCCACCGCCCCGCTCTCCAATATCTCGGCCCGTGACCCGTCAGAGGTGAGTGCCTGGAAGTCGAAAACGTTATCAGCGGAAGGGGAATCGATCACGACCGCAATCAAGGCGCTACCGCCATCCATCAGGACTGGCTGATACCGAACACCCGACGTTTCCTCCAACGCAACCAACGAGAGAGTTCCGGATTCAGACTGAATCGTGACCGAATGATCCGCGACCGTCGCCACAACATCGTCCAGTCGGGTCGACCTTGCCGAATCCGGCGCAACCGCGCTGGCAACGTGTGCTGGCGCGGCATGGTGGAACGCGCTCATTGCGTCATCAGGCAAGAACCCATCATCCGCATTGGCAATTGCAGGAACGCTAGCTGCGAGCAGGCCGACAGCCGCGATAAGCGACCCAGCGATAGCTCTCGATTTCTTCACTTAGACCCTCCGAGTCTATCTGTTCTGTTCATTAATCGACTGACACTTCACGCGGCCGATACCCGCAGCTGGTCATGCGCAATCTCTTCTCTTTCCAATCTGGAAGAGCAAGAAGCCAGCGGCGTGTGCGCCGAATGAGATATAACGTAGTGATTACTATGTTGCGAGTCAAGAGCGCGCAGGGCCTGTTTCGCGGTCCCCCATGTCTGGAGCGAGCAGGATCAGCCAGCTCGCGCACGCGGTCGCTCAAAGTGCGTCTCGACGGGTTGAAAGTTCACAGGAGTCGTTGGTGATGAAACGTAGCGCTTACGATTTTCTTATGGATGCACCACCGTTGATGCTAGGGCGAGCATGTTTGCAGGAAGCGTCGGCACTCCCCACGCCGCGCGCGGGCGTGGGGTCTTGGCAACCGGTGCATCGCTCGCTTGTCCACAAGCGCGACGGCGATCAAGTGGTGCTTCGGGAGTTCCGCGACGATGCGGACGGATGTCTCGTGTTCGATGTTCGTGACGCACGGACTCGACTGAAGTCTGTGCTCGATGACGCCGGATTCGTAGCGGAGACCCTTCGGCAGTCAACAATCGCGCTCGCACACTTGCAGCACGGTGTCGCCGGCGATTGGGCGTTTCTCATGGACCGAATGTCGTTCCGATTCCACGCCGGATCTCTCTACAGCCCGCCGACGACTGTGCGGATCAGGGCACGGGATGTCGTGGCGCGTGCGGGAAACTTGCACTCGCTCGTGAGCGTGTTTGAGCTCCTGTCCGACGAGCACGTCATTGCGACCGGCGAAGGCTACCTCCGAGTGCTGAGCCGGGGGGTGTATCGCAGGATCCGGGCGGGGAGCGCTTCGCGTCAGCCAGCGCGAGCGACGCTGCGCAGCGCCCGGCCAGTCACGCTCTGCCTCGACACCGTTGATGCCTCGCGTTGCACCATGAGTTGGTCGGCTTCGGTCGACCCCGAGGATCCATTCTTCTTCGATCATGAGGTGGATCACCTCCCCGGCATGGCGATCTACGAGGCGGTGTGTGCGGTTGCCTCGCTTACTTCCGAGGCGAACGCGCCCCGTGTGGTGGCTTTCGACGGCTCTTTCCACCTATTCGTTGAACTCGGGGAGCAACTGCAGTTGACGGCGGTCACGGCATTACCCCGAGCCCGCCTTGGCATTCCAGACTCGATCGATGTCGAGGTGTCCTCGAATGGGCGATTGGTCATGTCCGCCACCGTGGGTGTAGCAGACACTCAGGCGACGCGATCCGCCGACTGATAGATGAGATCAGACGTCGAGGACAGCACGGGATGGTCTGGATCACGGACGAACCCCTCGAGCAGGACGGGCCACATTCGCTCGAGGCGTTCGAGGAGATCTTCGCTTCCAGTGAGCGCTGCGGAAACGAATTGGGCACCTGTGAACGAGGAGATGACCAACTCTGCAGCGGCATCCAGGTCCAAGCCCTCACGTGTCTCTCCGACGGCGGCTGCCCGTTCGAGGAGGATTCGGCACGCGCCGATCCAGTCTCGATACGGCGCGGCTGCTGCCCCGGCGAGATCATCCGCGGATTCGGTGCTCAGGCGCAGCCCGGCACGCACCACGGGCTGGGTGAGAACCTGCGCTGCGAGTTCCCCAGACAGTCGGACGATGCTGCTAAGCCCTGACTCGGTAGAAGCGAGGAACGACGCTCCGGCGCCGCTCGACATCGTATGCTGGCGGCGGATGATCTCCTCTGCCAACTCTTGCTTGGAGTCGAAATGGAAGTAGAGGGCCCCTTGGGTGACCGCCGCCTCCCGCGTAATGTCTCTGAGGGTCGTCGCCCGGTAGCCTTGGCGTCCGAAGACTACCGCAGCGGCATTGATCAGCGCCTCCTTGGTCTCCGTCGCTCGCTGTTGTTGAGCCATCAGCAATCCACCTCCAAGCTCATCAGCGTAGCGTCTACGAGGTTTCCCGTGCGGGGCGTGACATGACTCGTCCCGTTCTCATCACCGGTGCGACCGGATTCGTCGGCAGCGCCGTATCGCGACAAGCATCTTCTCGTCCGACGTTCAGAATCGCGCGACGGGGTCGGCCCGAGGGTAATCAGCCCGTCCATGCTGTCGACGTCACCGACCGGTCCGCACTGCAAGAGGCAGCCCGTGGCGCTGGTTCGATCATTCACTGCGTCTCATACGTGGGTTCCGATGCCGACCACGCCTGGCACGTCAACGATGAAGGCACTCGGGTCCTCGTCGAGATCGCGGAGGAGCTCGTCATCCGGAGCCTCGTGTACGTCAGCACCACGGGTGTGTATGGCGGCGGGACGCACGACGAGACGAGCGAGAGCGCGCCGGCGGCGCCGGCGTCGGAGGCGAGCCGAAGCCGACTCTCTGCGGAGCGGCGGGTGTTGGGTGCGGGTGGGTCGGTGATCCGCCCCCACCTCACCTACGGGGTCGGCGATCGCTGGTTCATCCCCCGTCTCGTCAGCGCAGCCACACTCCTCGGCGGGGTGCCTCGGGGAGTGACTACGTCGACGATCAGCGTCGAAGACCTCGCGCAGCAGATTTGGTTGCTCCACGACCACGCGGCGGGGCACGGACACAGCGGCGTTCACAACGCGTCTCACGACAGCCCCGCAACGTTGCACGCTATCCTCCAGGAGTGCGGGGCGCGCTACACCCAGTATGCAAACGCTGACCCAATCGATCCCGGGCATGCGCGGGAGCTGCTCCTCGGCAACGGCCTCTCCCGCCACCAGGCCGACAAGGTCACCAGGACCAACACGTTCAGTTCGACCTTGCCCACCATCCTGCCGGAACTCTCCAATTCTCACCGTTTCCAGCTGTCAGCAACCGCACGTGCCTGGTACAGCGAGCGGTGATCGCGACCCGGGGTGGTGACGGCATGCATCAGCCGGCACCGGGATCGATGAGTGCGCAGGCGGCCTCGTTCGGGGGCCAGTGCTCGCGTGCGCAGATGGGGCAGCCGGTACCTCTTGAACGGTTGGCGATGACGGCGTGCCACACGTGACTGCGATCGTCCGTTGGCGCCGACGTGACCGTTTGCGGAACTCACGGCCGACACGAAGGCTCCGCATCACTCCCTTGTCAAAGCTGATCATGCCGCGCCGTCGCCAATCGATCGTCGCGTGAGCGCGGAATCCTGAGATCGCAAGGCGTCGCTCGTCCGGTTGGAGGTTGTCCGGAAACGGCCCTGGCAGGCCACCCGAATCCGGGAGGAGAAACGCGAAGAGTTCGGAGAACGTCGGGCCGGCGCCCGTGCGTCTGCGTGTCTGTGCGATGTACACCGCGGCCGCCAGGGCCCACTCGTCTGCCGTGTCCTCACCCGTCAGGTCTTCGAACACGTAGGCCCACTCAGCAGGTGGCGGCGTCGCAATTCCCCGCCACCAGATCGGGTAAGCCTCATGCATGTCAGCCATCGCCTTCGCGGTCGCACACGCGAGCCGTTCCCGTAACGCGACCGTCTGAAGTCGGGATCGGCAGCACACGTGCAGAGGAGAGCGGAGCGATCCGGTGAAGTCGATGATTGTCTCGTATGGCCTCCCGAACTATGCCATACGGATTAGGCCATACGCGGACACGACAGTCACGACGCTTGAGACGTGCGGCAGCGGAACGATGACCTCGAAGCGGATTGGGCTGCGTTCGCCCAGCGTTTCGCAACTTCGCTCCGCACTGCTCGCGACAACGCTCACTTAAGCCAAGAGGACGTGGCCTACCGCGCCGGCCTGACACGCTACACGTACCAAAAGTACGAAAAGGGCGAATCACGGCCCGGCCATCCTGCCAATCCCACGCTACGCACGCTCCTCGCCCTCGCTCAGGTGCTCGGCGTCGCGTTGCATGACTTGATCCCCGACGATGCGCCCGATCTACGGAGCCGCTGACTGAGCGGGAATGACCACCGCGTTCCAGGGCGCGTTGTCCGCCCACCCCGGCACGATACGTCGAGAAACAACGCGGGAGGATGGCGCTCCACGCACCGCGCGGCTACCGAATGCATCCCGACGTCCAGAGCGCGTGACGTGGCGAAGGAACACTGCCTTGGCTCGGAAGGACGCCTCCGCGATAGCCTTTTCAAACGGCGCCCTGCTGATCGTTGCCTTGTTTGACTTGGGCATCCAGAGCGCCTCGTACATGGCTGCACGATGCACCCTGATCACACGGATTGCAGTGTCTTCCAGTTCCGGCGTTCTGCTCCCCCGCCCCGCGCCGACCACCAGTCCGATCAGCCCCTCCACCTGCCGACGTTGGCTTTCGGCAAGTGCCGCCATCGTGAGCGCGACGTCGGGATGGGTCAGCGTCACGAGGAGATCCACGATCGCTACGTAGAGGCGCCCGGCGACCCGCTGCCCGGCCACTGGATGCTCACACCAGCTGTCGCAGATGAGTCGCGCAGCGAGGTCGAACTCGCCAGTATGCATCGTCACCCCGCGGCTCCAGAGACGGCCCGAGAGCGCTTGCTCGGCGCGAACGCAGTCGCGCACGTCGACAATGAGCTCGTCTTCGCTGTCGGAATGCCATCGGCGGTGGCGGACGCAGTATCGGCCTCCTCTGCTGAACACCTGCGTCGGGCTGCCATTGCTGCAAACCATGCATGCGGCGCGAGCACCGTCGACGACGTCGCACTGGGCACAACGCTGCAGCCGCCAGCCCGCGTGGTGACAACGACGGTAGAGGAGGAATCGCGGGCGATCTCGAGCGAAATGTCCCTGTGCCAGCCCACCGAGCACTTCCGTCATCAATGTGAATCGCGGGTTTGCAACGCTCAGGTTCTTGACCCGAAGCTCTCGCGAGATGTGGTGAACCAGCGACGTGATGTCCAGCGCGTTCGCGTCTGCAAGCCTGCCGAGGTAACCCGTGGAGGTCTCTCCTGGGAGTGGCACCACCTTGCATGGCAGAGAACGCACTCTCATCCCCCGGCGAGTTCGACTCGATGCCGAAGTGCATGAGCGCGGATCGTCGCCGCTCTCGGAAGCACTCGTTGAGCAAAGGGCGTGAGCGCGCAGCCGCCTTGCAGAGGGATGGCCGATCCTCCCATCCAAAGCTCTCGGCCTTGGATCCTCAGACCATCAAGCATCCGCTCGGACGCCCGAAGGCCAGCCTCGTGAGCCTCGACGAGCCGGTCGAAAAGCGTCGCCAACGCATGACCGCCGCACCCGGGCGGCATCAGGACGTTCGCGAGACGATCGTCTGTCAACAAGGCGGTCAGCTCTATCCGTTCGGGAAAGAGCTGAACCTCCGGATCCGGGTGAACCTCGATGTCGATATCGCGCGTTGCTCTGAGCTGCAGCAGCTCTGCGGCCGCTTCGACTTCAGAAGACCCGTACGAGACTCCGCGCCGAGCAAGCGATCCGTTCAGACGGCGTTGGGCCGCCAGATGCCTGGCGGTCGGCGCGTAGCCTTCACTGTTGCGCCATCGCCGATGACGGATGCAGACCGGCCCATGCATTCGTGCCACTGTGATCCGATCGCCTGCCGCACATCGTCGGCATAGGGTCACTGCGTCGGGAATCATCCGGCAGCTCGGGCACTCGACTTGGCGCGTCGCTCCGCCATGGCTACACGCCTGACCACCGGAGTCGCGAACGAGAGCTCCGTCACGAAGCCCTCCGAGAGCCTCCACGTAGGCGAGGGCCGCTCGCGGCGAGACCCCAGTGGGAAGCCCACGATCCGCGTGCCTGAGCGCAAGCCAGAGATCTCTCTCACTGATGGCGTTTGCTGTGCAAAGCCGGGACCAATAGCTCGTTGCTGCCTCGCCCGGATACAGGCGCACCGGCACCGGCAGCGGGCGAATCGGGCTCATCTGGCGCTCACTCGCGTGCGACGGGGCGCGCTCGGCAGGAGTTCTGCCACAGTCTGACGACGACGGAGATCACGTTGGAACTCCGCCAGGTCGAGCTTTTCAGTTCCGTCCTCGATTGCTCTGAGTGCTGCAAACTGCAGGAGATCCTTGAGGAGCCCGATCTCCCCGTTCGTGAGCGCATGCAGCGTCGTCGCCCCTGCGAGGATGGCTCCTGGTCGCTGCTCCGCGAGGCAGAGGGAACTCTCCATAGCGAGAAGGAGATCGCCCCATCCCGCCTGCTCCTGTTTCGTTCCAGCGGGGAAAGGGACCGCTACGTGCACCTCGAATCGCTTAGCGATCTGCCCGCCACGTTCACCGTCCAGGAGTCCGGTGCCCTCTACGGCGATCCCGGCGTAGACGAAGGTGCCGCTGCACCGCTCGGATAGCTGCTTGAGCATGTCGGAGGCCTCAATGTTCTGCCGGTACTTGAGGTCGAGGTGATGCACATCGTCGATAAGCACCAGTTCGGTCGAGCACCGTCGAAGCGCGTTCGCAACGATGTCGAGCAGGTCCCCATACGTCATCCGGCCGAGAACCGGCAGCCCCAAGAACCGCGCGAACTCATGCATTGAAGCGCCCTGGGTCTGATGGAGACTCGCGCTATTTGATTCCCACCTGAAGCGCCCTGGGTCTGATGGAGACTCGCGCTATTTGATTCCCACCAGCTGATCGTGGTCGGCTTGGACAGCATAG
>NZ_JBSJZH010000033.1:0-8497 GCF_054798215.1 Microbacterium sp. GXF6406
CATCAGAGATCTCGTGTCGCATCACCGTTCAAGAGTCACCCACGCGACGCCAAATCCACTTGATCAACACGGCCTAGCGAATAGCTGGATGATCCTGGTCGCCGCCGGGGTCGTCATCGCGGCCATCGGACTCGGCCTGCTGATCGGGCTCCGCCGCCCCACGCACCGGGTCGATGCGGCGAGCGCACCCATCGCCCGCGCCGAGCGCGTGCGTACGCTCCCGTCGTTCCAGAGCGCCGTGCGCCGCCGCACGGTCGCCGTCTCCGGGGTCATCGTCCTCGGCGTGATCGCCGCGCTGATCGGCGGTGTCATCGCGGCTCGCCCGCTTTCGTCCCAGACGATCCAACCCGTCAACACGAGCCGCGACATCATGCTCTGCCTCGACGTCTCCGGCTCCATGAGCGATGTCGACGTCGAAGTGCTCACGGTGTTCGAGGAGCTGCTCGACGGCTTCGAGGGTGAGCGCATCGGCCTGACGATCTTCAACTCCTCCCCCGTGCAGGTCTTCCCCCTGACCGACGACTACGACTTCATCCGCACGCACATGGAGAGCATCCGGTCGAGCTTCGACTACATGGAAGAGATCCCCGAGCACTGGGTCGGCACCCTCAACGGCCCGGGCGCCTCGCTGATCGGCGACGGCCTCGCCTCGTGCGCCATGCGCTTCGACCACCTCGACGACGAGCGCAGCCGGTCGATCATCCTGGCCACCGACAACGAGGTGGCCGGGGCATCCATCGTCACCCTGCAGGAGGCTGCCGATTACGCCTCCTCCGTCGGGGTGCGCGTCTTCGCGCTCAATCCGGTGCAGGACATCGATGCCGGGCCCGGTGACGAACTCGTCGCCGCCGCGCGATCCACCGGCGGGGACTCGTACGGCCTGCGCGAGACGACGACGGTCGCCGACATCATCGCCGACGTCGAGGAGCAGGACGCCACCGAGCTGCGCGGCCAGGCGCAGGTCGTCTGGGCCGACACCCCGAATGCCTGGATCGCCGTGCTGCTGGTGCTCGGACTCGCCTTCATCGTGCTGATGTGGAGGGTGCGCCTGTGATCTTCCAGCCCGTCCTCAACGTCTTCCTGCTGATCCTGCTGTTCACCCCGGTGCTCGCTCTCGCCGTATGGCTGTTGGTCCGGGCGATCCGCACACCGGCCCCGGGCGCAGCCGGTCCGCTGATGTGGGCTCTGCGCATCGTCATGCTGCTCGCCGTCTTCGGTATGCTCCTGCGCCCCGGCATCCCCGGCGGAACCTCTCAGACCCTCGCGACCGACACCGACATCATCATCGTCCTCGATACGACCGCGAGCATCGCCGCGGAGGACTGGAACGGATCCGAGCAGCGTCTGGAGGGCGTGCGAGCCGATGTGCAATCAATCGTCGAGGAGTACCCCGGCGCGAGGTTCTCGCTCATCACCTTCGACGCCTCCGCCCAGCAGCGTCTGCCGTTGACGACCGATACGACCGCGCTGATCTCCGCCGTGGAGATCGTGCGGCCCGAGGTCACCGCGCAGTCGAAGGGCAGCTCCATCAGCATCGCCAACACGATGCTGCAGGACGTGCTCTCGGCAGCCGCCGAATCCGCCCCCGACCGCTCACGCATGGTGTTCTACCTGGGCGACGGCGAGCAGACGATCAGCGATGAACCCGACTCGTTCTCCGGCAGCGCCGCCTACGTCGACGGCGGTGCCGTGTTCGGTTACGGCACGAGCGACGGCGGCCCCATGCGCATCACGACCGGGTCCTTCGATGCCGCGGACGGCGGCGTCGAATACATCGAATACCAGGGCCAGCAGGCGCTGTCGGTCGTGGACGACGCGAACCTGCAGGCCATCGGCGCCGACCTCGGCATCCCCTATCTGCTGCGCAGCGCCGACACGGCGATCGAACTCCCCGAAGCCCCCACGACGACGACCGACTACGCCGCATCCGGAGAGATCGGCAACATCATCGAGCTGTACTGGATCTTCGCGCTCGTCATCATCGCGGCACTCGGTATCGAGATCGCCCGGGCGACGGTTCTCCTCGCACGGATGCGCGGCCAGGCCGTCCGAGGAGGTGCCCGATGACGATGGATGCCGCGACAGCCCTCCTCGCCTCGAATCGCCGCCGGCGCAGCATCCGCCGCTGGGTCACCATAGCGACCCTTCCCCTGACGCTCGCCGCCCTGCTCTTCGTCGGCAAACTGCTGAGCATGTACGCCTTCGCCCACCAGGCCGTCTCGACGTACGTCGTCGACGACTACGCCGGGTCGACCACGGCGGCGCAGGGCCAGGAGTTCCTCAACTGGTTCCAGCCCTTCATCGCCCCGTACAACGTCGGCACGGCCCTCGCCGGAGCCGAAGAGCTCGATGAGGCGCGCACAAAACTGGAAGAAGCGCTCCCCCTGGCCGCGGGCCTCGAAGTCTGCGCCGTGCACGTCAACCTCGCGATCGTCATCGAACGCCAGGGAGACGCCGCACTCGGCGACGGAGACGGCCCCGGAGCCGCCCAGCTCTACGGCGAAGCGCTCCTCGTGACCGCGCAGACGCCGAAGGAGTGCGAATCCGACGAGGCCGACGGGCAGTCCCCCGACCCCGACCGCAGCATGAGCGACACCCTCGAACAGCTCCAGGAGCGCCTGCAGGAGAAGCAGCAGCAGAGCGAACAGCAGCAGGAGCAGCCCGATGACCAGGGCGGGGGCGAGCAGGAGCAACCGCAGCAGCCCCAACAGGACAAGCTCGACGAACTGCAGCAGAAGCTCGAGCAGGGCGCCGAAGAGCGCCAGCAGCAGAACGGCGGCGACGAGGGTCCCGGCGGTGGAACGGACAAGCCATGGTAGAGCCCGACAAGCAGCGCTCCCGATACCTCGGCGGCACCGAGGGCGCACCTCCCGTCCCTCCCGCCGGCGGCTATCACGGCGCTCGGCGCACCGCGGCGCTCGTCGACCGGCAGGGCTTCCCGCTCCTCACCGCGGCACCGACTGCCGAAGCATCCGCAGATCGCGCACCGGCGGAGAAGCGCGCGGCCGGCCCCCTCGGCTGGATCGCCCTCATCGCGGCGATCCTGTTCGCGCTCGTGCTCCTGGCGATCCTCCTCAGCGGCGGCACTGACCTGCTCTACGGGATCACCCTGCTCGTGCTGCAGCTCGTCATCGTCGGAGTCGTGATCGCCGCCTGCCTCAGCCGACGTGGGCGGATGCTCGGGGCCATCGCCCTCACGACCACCCTGCTGCTGAACATCGCCACCGTCGGCGGCATGAGCGCGCTGCAGACCTCGGCATCCGGCAACTATCAGGGCCAGAAGACCGAGGAGCAGAAATTCACCGAGGCGTATCCCGGGATCCCCGGGGTCTCCGAGAGCACGGTGCTCGCGCAGATGTCACTCGAAGACGTACGTGCCGAGAGTGAAGCCGCCCTCGCCGACGTGCGCCAGCGGCTCAGTGAGAGGTACGGCTACACCTGGACGCAGTCGGGCGACGAGTCGCTGCGCAACGAACGCAACGGGCACGGCGGCGAATCCATGCTCGTCAGCTACACCTCCCCCAGCTGGATCACTAACGAACCGATCCAGGACTACACCCGCAAGATCGAGGTCATGAACGTCATCCAGGACGTCCTCGTCGAGCGCGGCATGTACAGCCTCTACTCGTTCAACGACCCCGCATCCAGCCTCGACGACACCATCCTGCAGCGCTTCTACGGCACCGCCGACCCGGAAACGCAGCACACCTGGGAGTGGTACACCGACAACTACCCCGACCCGATGCGGTTCTACGCGATCCTCTACGACCTCTCCAACGACCCGGCCGGCGAACTCGCCGCCGAACGTGAGGCCGAGACCGCGCAGAGCGGGGTGCCGATGGAAGGCCTGGAGATCTTCTTCCTCGCCCCCGAACTGCTCAGCGAGGACGACGCCGAGGAGTTCTCCGAACTGATGCAGGACTACGACGGGTTCTGATGCGGGGTGCGCAGCGCATGCGCGCTGCGCACCCCGCATCACGAAGAACTGCCCGGCCCCTGGACAGGGGCGCGGGCAGTTTTCCTCGTGCGTCAGAACTACACGCTCTGGACGTCCGTCTCGTTCCGCTTGCGGCGTGCGAGGAGCACGACCGTCAGACCGATCAGCGCCAGTGCACCGGCGAGTCCCACGGCCCCCACGGAGGAGTCCAGACCCGTCGCAGGAAGCGGCGGCACCGGAACCAGCGGATGCTCCGTGCAGAGCGGGGAGTCCTCCGCGCAGACCGGGGTCTCGCCGGTCACCGCGATGACGTTCCCCAATAGGTGGTTGCCCTGCTGGTCGTAGTCCTTCGCGACGACAGCGTAGGTGACCGTCGCGCTGGCGCCGGAGGCGAGTTCACCCGTCACCCGGATCGTGTCGTCGACGGTCTCCGCTCGCAGCGGATCCGTTGCTGTCGGACCGTCGAGCAGCGTCGCGTCGTCGAGCACATCGGCCATGTGGTCGGTGTAGTCGATCTCGACTGCGGGAGCGCCCTCTTCACGCGCGCCGTTGGTGAATGTCAGCGTGTAAGTCACCCGCTCACCCGGGATGATCTCCGTTCCCGAAACAGGGTCGCTGCTCTTGACGACAGAGATCATCGAGACGTAGTTGATCGTGCATCGAGGACGCTCGACGCTCGCGTCAACGCATTCTTCCGGGGTCGGCTGGTCCGCATCCAGAAGGAAGTTCCCCAGACGGTCATCGCCACGCGCACCATCGGGCTTCACCGTCACACTGTATGTGACCGTGACGTAGTCGCTGGCGGGCAGGACTCCTTCGATGCTCATCCGACCGTCGACGATGGGCGATACGCTCAGCGCTGCGCTCGAGACCGTCGCCGCAGCGGTGATCTCGGCGTCGTCCAGGACTCCGCTGAGGTCATCCGCCATATCGACTCCGACAGGAGCGCGACCGACGTTCTCGAAGTGCAGCGTGTAGGTCGCCTCCGCTCCTGGTGCCAGAGACGTGCCGCTGGCGGGGTCGACCGTCTTCCACGCCATGAGTTCGCCGACGGGGTGCTCCGTGCAGGCGACGCCGGGGTCCGCGCAATCAGGGTCCTCCGTTCCCGTCGCAGCCACCAGGTTGCGGAGCATGTTGTCGCCCCGCTCCCCGTCGGGGTTGACCGTCACCACGTATGTCACCGTCACTGTCGCCCCAGGGGCGAGCATTCCCGTCACGCGAACGGTTCCGTTCGTGCCGGTGCTGGCGACGAGCGTCGGCGAATCACTCTCGGCCGTTGCCGTCAAAGCCGCGTCGTCCAGGACACCGCTCAGATCATCGGAGAAGTCGACCTCCCCCGACGCTTCTCCCTCATTGGTGAAGGAAAGCGTGTACGTGATCTCCTGGCCGGCCTCCACCGCAGTGCCGGATGCCGGGTCAGCGCTCTTGGAGACGGCGAGGAGAGGCAAGGGTGTGCTCGTGCACAGGACGCTGTCCTCCGCGCACTCCGTCGGCGGTTCCTCACCGGCCGGCACAAGGTAGTTGTTCGCCACATTGTTGCCGCGCATGTCCGCCGCATTGACCGTGACGCTGTAAGTCACCGTCACCGTTGCTCCGGCCTCGAGATCACCTTCGACCGAGAAGCGCTCGTCGACGACCTCGGAGACGCTGAGCGCGGGGACGACGCTGCGGGAGCATCGGTCAGCGTGGCATCGTCGAGCACATCGGACAGGACGTCTTCGTGATCGACCACAGCGTTCGCTTCGCCCTGGTTCTCAAAGGTCAGCGTGTACGTCAACACGGTTCCCTCGCCGACCGGGTCGGTGCTCGCCGATACGGCCTTGCTCATCAGAATCCGACCGATGGGCGTGCTGGTGCAATCGGGCAGCTCCGCATCAGCAGGCTGACACGTCGGCACCTCCGGCACCACAGGAGGATTCTCCGGATCATTGACCATCAAGAAGTTCGCCGCGAGATCATCACCCCGCTCACCATCAGCGCGCACCACGACCTCATACGACACCGAAGCCGTCTCACCAGGATCCACAGAACCCGTCACCGAGATCCGTACACCCTCACGACTGACCGTCAGAACATCCGACGACGGCTCGACCACAACATCAGCATCATCGAGAACATGCGTCAGATCATCCACCGAATCAACCGTCGCAGCAGCCTCACCATCATTCGCGAAGAACAACGTGTACGTCAGAACAGTCCCCGCAGCAACCGGGCTCTCCGACGCACTCACACTCTTCCACTGCGTCAGACCCGAGCCGGGGAGCTGCACGATGTCGCAGGCCGTTGCGCCGGGCGCGACCATATCGGCCGGGATGCACACGGTGTTCCGGAGATTCTGGTCGCCCTCGCCGGTGTACGTCACCGAGTAGGTCACCGTTGCCGACTCGCCGGCTGCCAGCGCACCGTTCCACGACAGTTCCGGCTCATCGTATGAGACGGAGCCGACGGACTCGACGGCGTCCTGGTTGTACTCCGCCGCATCGAGAACGTCCGTCAGATCGTCCGCGAAGGTTGCCGGAGCGTCGGCGGTGTAGGCGCCGGGACCGACGTTGGTCACCGTGATCTCGTACTCGACCACCTCGCCGATCGCAGGAAGATCAGTGCGGTCGGCAGTCTTGGAGACCGTCAGACGAGGCAGCAGATATTCGGCTTCTGCGCAGGCCTCGCCTGTCTCCGCATCGGAACCGTCCTCGGGCGCATCACAGGCCGGGGGCACAGGATCGTTCGGATCGTTCGGCACCCAGGCGACGTTCCGGACGACGCCGTCGCCGCCAGCGCTCAATGTCACTGAGTACGTCAATTCGACCGACTCCCCGACGCCGAGCGCACCCGACCAGGAGAGCGTGGGCTCCGTGTAGCTCACCGCGCCCGCACGGTTCGCCGTCGCATCAGCGTTGTACGACGCGTCGTCGAGAACGCCGGTGAGCGAGTCGAGAACAAAAGCGGGGTCTTCTTCGGTGAAAGCCGCTGAACCGATGTTCTCAGCCACGACCGTATAGGTAACCACATCACCCACACGCGAGCTGGCGGTCGCATCGGAGGACTTCGCGATCTGGAGCTCGCGAGCGCAAACCTCTGCACTGCTGGTGTCGTTCTCCGCAACCGGGTCGAGCTCGTTACCCAAGACCGATGCGGCGTTGACGAAGCATCCGAGTTCCGTCGATCCGACGGTTCCCGTCACCGTGATGACTGCGCTCTCGCCGACAGCGAGTCGACCGCCCGCACAGCTCACATCATTTCCCGAGACGGAACAGTTCGCCGCTCCGGTGGCCGTGACGTTCGACAGCTCGGCCGGCGCGCTGTCAGTAACGGTCCATCCGCTCGACTCGCCCTCGCCGTTGTTGACGACCGTGAGCGTGTAGGTGACCGTGCCACCGGGAACGTAGACGGGGTCTGCGGATTTGGTGATCGCGAGGTCGACCGGTGCTCCGGGGATCGATGCGCCGTCGTTGCCCGAAGCCGGCGGACCGGGCACCGTGGCCACAACCGTGAACGTGGGCTGAGCTGCACCCGCGTCTTCGATCTTGACCTGGACGATCGTTCCCGTGCCGTTGTTGCTGAACCCGAGGTTTCCGTTTCCGAACCTCCAGGCGGCACCCCAGGACCCACCCTGAGTCGCGCCGGTCACAACGCCGGGGAACCGGGCGTGGCGCCCGTAGCAGGGTTGATGCGAATCATCGTGCCGCCACTGGCAGTCGCGCCCGCGGTCGGGACTGTCAGTAAAACGGTGGATCTGGGACTGGCCTGACCGAAAGGAAGGGCGATGACCCAGACCATCGAGATGATCGATCCTGTGACAGGAGAGATCATCGATGAGAAGCAGATCGCGGAGCAGCTGCTCACGCAAGCGAAGGAGCAAGGCGTCAGCCTCGTCGGGCCGGGAGGCCTGCTGGGCGGGTTGACGAAGACCGTGCTGGAGACCGCACTCGAGGCGGAGATGACCGAGCACCTCGGATACGAGAAGCACCAGGTCACTGACAGTGAGAACGCGCGCAACGGCACTCGTTCGAAGACGGTGCTCACTGAGGTCGGCCCGGTCGAGATCGAGGTCCCGCGGGATCGGGATGGATCGTTCGAGCCGAAGATCGTCCGTAAGCGGCAGCGCCGGTTGGACGGGATCGACGAGATTGTCCTCTCGCTGACCGCGCGGGGGTTGACCACGGGTGAGGTGGCCGCGCACTTCGATGACGTCTATGGCGCGTCGGTGTCGAAGGAGACGATCTCGAAGATCACCGACAAGGTGATCGAGGAGATGACCGAGTGGCAGAACCGGCCGCTGGATCGGGTCTACCCGGTGGTGTTCATCGACGCGATCGTGGTGAAGGTCCGTGATGGGCAGGTCCGCAACAAGCCGTTCTACGTCGCCATCGGTGTCACCACCGCCGGAGAACGCGACATCCTGGGCATCTGGGCCGGCGATGGCGGTGAGGGGGCGAAGTTCTGGCTCGGGGTGCTCACCGAGTTAAAGAACCGTGGCGTCGAGGACGTCTGCATCGTGGTCTGCGACGGCCTCAAGGGGCTGCCGGAGTCGATCACCACGACGTGGGAGTTCGCCGTGGT
>NZ_JBSJZH010000034.1:0-7703 GCF_054798215.1 Microbacterium sp. GXF6406
GGAAGCTAAGCCTCACAGCGCCGATGGTACTGCAGGGGGGACCCTGTGGGAGAGTAGGACACCGCCGAACTTCTTTTTAAGTGAGAGAGCCACCCATTGTTGGGTGGCTTTCTTGCGTTAACGCGTGTTTCGCGTGCTGAGCCATCCCGGTCTCCGGGATGGCTCTTCTTCGTTAAGGGCAGGTATCCGGTTGATACGCTGATCAGGTGATTGCTCTCGCCGTGCTGCTGTTCCTCAATGCCGCCTTCAACGTGATCGTCTGGCCGCAGTTCTACAAGCGCGTCGCGAACGATCCTCGCGCCCGTGACGAGGCCGGCAAGGCCACCGCGTTCATGAAGGTGCACGCGATCCTCATCGCGATCGCAATGGTGCTGGCGCTCGTGTCGGTCATCGCAGGCATCGCCGCGCTCACCGGCGCGCTCTGATCGTGGTCCTGAGCGCCGTCAGGCGCGGGTCACGGGCTGCTGCAGCTCGGTGACCCAGTCCGACTGATCGTCGGAGACGGCGCGCACGTAGAGCTCGCGGCAGGGGCCGTCCGGGGTGTAGCCGCGCGCGATGATCTCGTTGTGCAGGGCCTGCCAGCTGACGGCGATGCGGTCCATCGTGCCGAGGTGGATGCCGCAGACGGCTGTCTCGGCGGCATCCAGGTCGATGAGCTCGAAGCCCGGCTGTGCCGGGCCGTTGTAGGCGTACCCGGCGACGACCTCTGTGCCGTCCTCGATGCTCGCATACTGCGCGATGGGTGTCTGCAGCGAACCGCACTCGTCGCCGATGATCGATGCCACGGCGTCGAATGCCGGACCGACGACACCGGCGATCTCCGGTTGCGATCTGACGACGTGGCGCCGGGCTGCCAAGCGCACCGTTGGCAGGGGCTTCTCGAAGATCTCGATGGACATGTCCCTGTTCTCCTGCCTCACACGGTGTCAGAGTCAAGTATGCGCGATCAGGCGTCGGCGAACTGGGCGGCGTGCGCCGCCCAGCGGGCCTCGGCGGGGAGGGCGCGCAGTGCCCGGTTGGTGGCGGCGAGAAGGACGGCGATGGTGCAGAGGGCGGATGCTGTGACGAGAGTGAGCCCGCGTCCGCACCAGCTCACGCCGAAGCCCGCTATCAGCGGGGCAAGGGGCATGGCGCCCATTCCCAGCACGGCGCTGGCGCTGTTCGCGCGGCCGAGGAGAGCGCTGGGCGTCGCCACCATGAAGTAGCCCATCAGTGCCGCATTCAACGCGGGGATCAAGAAGACCGTGAACGCGAGCAGGATCGTCAGGGCGAGCGGCTCGGTTGTGCCGATCATGCCCGCAACCCCGAGTGCGGCAACGGCGAGCCCCGCGATGATGATCACGCTGGCGCGGACCCGGGCGACGATCGTCGGGGCAAGAAGGGCACCGAAGAGCATCGAGACACCGGCTCCCGTCGCGAACAGGCCGATCGTGATGGGCGGGTGGCCTTCTTGCTGCAGGGCGTAGATGGCGCAGGTCAGCGCGGTGTTGAAGCCGAGATTGATGATGGTCGCGACGAAGAGCACGCACCGCAGGTCGGGGCGGGAGATCAGCCAGCTGAATCCCGCGCGCACTTCCCGCAGCGCATTCGGTTTGGCCGTGCCGTCGATCGGGAGAGGCGCGGCGGGTTGGTCCTCGCCGAGTCGGGACACGCCGTCAGCCTCCGATGGGCGGGACGCCTCCCGACGGCCCGAGCGCAGCAGCATCCATGCCGTGACAGCGGCGACGGCGTGGAACACGCTCATCGCAGCGCCGATGAGCCAGGCGCCGGCGGCGAGAAGAGCTCCTCCGAGCGGGCCTCCGATGAGTTGAAGTACCGCGTCGCGTCCCTGGTTGGCGGCCTGGGCGCGGCCCATGGCGTCGTCGGGGACGATCTCCTTGATCGCGCTCTCTCCGGCGATGTCGAAGAGGCCTGCTCGGGCGGCGAGGAGCACCTGCAGAACCATGAGCGAAGTGAAGGTGAGCGCGTCTACGAGGGCCAGGACGGTGAAGGATGCGGCGAGCAGGATGCCGATGGTCGATCCGATCGCCATCATGCTGATTCGTTGATGCCGGTCGGCGAGCACGCCCCCGTAGATGGTGGTGACGGTGCGCACCGCCATGCCGACCGCGCCGAGCACGCCGGCCAGGGCCGGATCATCCGTGATGAACAGGGCGATCAACGGCACCGCGAAGCCGAAAAGGCCCGAGGCCACGCCCTTGGCCGTGTCGCTCACGAGCCAAGTGACGTATCGGCCGTTCGTGGCGAGCCGGTGGGTCGGGGCGGTGGTGGTCATGGAACCGATCGTAAATGCGCAAGAGAAGTTGCGCAAGTATTCTTGCGCAATACCGGGTGCGGATATGATTGGGGCATGACGGATGACGTGACGATCGAAGATCCGTACCCTGAGGCGAAGCACGCGACGACGGCGATGCTGAAGGCATACGCGCACCCGATGCGCCGGCGCATTGCAAAAACCCTGGTCAAGCGCGACTACGCGCGGGCAGCGGACATCGCCGCAGATCTCGGGGTTCCGGCGAACAGTGTGAGCTTCCACCTGCGTGTCCTCGCGGATGCCGGACTCATCGAAGAGGCCCCGGAGCACGCTCGCGATAAACGCGACCGCGTCTGGAAGGCCATCGAGGGATCCTGGAACATCGGCTCACCCGCGCGGCCCGTCGAGGACGAGCTGCTCGGCGGCGCGCTGATGAGCGCCCTCGTCGACGACCACATCGACATGGTGCGGCGGGTGGTCACCTGGGTGCCCGAATACGTCACCGGGCGCGACCCGGACGTGCACGGCACGTTCTCGCAGGTCAACCTCCGGCTGACCCCGCATGAGTACGTCGAGTTGGAGAAGCGCATCCACGACGTGATCAAACAGGTCACCGAGGCGCATGATGAAGCCGCTCCCGATACCCGCACCTGGACCCTCGACATCATCGCCGCCGACGACACGATCTGACCCGGCATCCGCCCCCGTGCCGCGCCAGAAGGGCCCGACCTCGCGGATCGAGCCCTTCATGAAAGCATCCGGCTCTACGGATGTGCCCGCCGGAAGGCGAGGAACGACAGTGCGGACAGTGCCACGACCACGACGAGGCCCCAGAGGGCGAGGCCGAGGGCGCCGAGATCCATGATCCCGGCGAACACCCGACCCCACAGCTCGAGGCGCGTCACGAGGAACACCACGCCGACGATCATCAGAGCCAGAGCTATGGAGGCGATGGTGAGCACCGTCGGGCCCCAGCTCTTGTAGATCGTCGCGCCCGTGAAGCCGACGACGAAGAAGAACAGGGCGAGCACGAAGTAGACGACGAAGGCCCCTCCCGCGCCGGCTTCCCACAACCACGGCAGGTAGAACAAGTAGCCGTTCATGCCCCACCCGTCGGTGAGCAGCTCGATGCCGCCGCCGGCGAGGAATACGATGCCCATCAGCGCGCTGCCGAGGACTGCCGTGAGCATCGTCCCGAAGAAGAATTCGCGCCGTGTGATGCTCATCGCCTGCGAGAACGGGAAGGTGAGTGTCATCGCCGACATTCCGATCGCGAAGAAGTACCAGAGCGGCGCTTGCCCGCCGCCGCCGTACTTCGGTTCGTCGGTCGGGATCATCGCGTAGATGAGGATGGAGATGACGGCGGCGCCGGCGAGGATGATGAGCGGCACCCAGATGAAGGTCTGCTTGTTGATCAGCTGCAGACGGATGACGTTGAGCGTGCGGGACATCAGCGGACCTCCTGACTTTCCGCGCCGGCCTTCTGGGTCAGGCGCACGATGAGCTGCTGCAGGGAGACGGGGGCGAGATCGAGGCCGGATGCGGCGACCTCCGCCCGGTCATCGGGGGAGAGGTGCCCGAGCACGGTGACGGATGCCACGCGTCCGAGCGCTTCCCGGTGGAGCACGTCGCGGTTCGCCGCCCAGGCATCCACCTGGGCCGCATCGCCCACGACCGTGACGGCCCGATCGCGCACAGCATCCGTCTCCTCGTCGAGGAGGATGCGTCCGCGATCGATGACGATCACGCGTTCGATGAGGTTGGAGACCTCATCGATGAGGTGCGACGAGAGGATGATGGTGCGCGGATGCTCGGAGTAGTCCTCCAGCAGACGGTCGTAGAAGATCTGACGGGCGACCGCGTCGAGGCCGAGGTAGGGCTCGTCGAAGAAGGTGATCTCGGCGCGCGAGGCGATGCCGATGATGACGCCGACAGCTGAGAGCTGACCGCGGGAGAGCTTCTTGATCGTCTGCTTCATGGGCAGCTGGAAGTCGGCGATCAACTGGTCGGCGACGGCCTGATCCCAGTTCGGGAAGAAGAGGCTCGCAGCACGGAAGGCATGGCGGGGCGTCGCATCGTCGGGGTACTTCTGGCTCTCGCGGACGAAGCAGATCCTGCTGAGCACGCGGGCGTTCTCGTAGGGATGCTCGCCGAAGACGCGCACCTCACCGGACGTCGCGAAGTTCTGAGCCGTGAGGATCGACATGAGGGTGGTCTTGCCGGCGCCGTTGCGTCCGAGCAGGCCGTAGATCGCCCCGCCCTCGACGGTGAGCGACACGTTGTCGAGCGCGTTGGTCTCTTTGTAGTGCTTGGTGAGGTTCTGAACCTCGATGACGGCGGTCATGCGTTCTTCCCTTCGGTGTCGGATGCCACGGCTGCTGCGCGTTCGTGCAGCAGAGTGGCGAGGGCCTCGGCGTCGAGGCCCAGCGTGCGGGCTTCGGCGAGGAGAGGGTCGATGAAGCGGTCGGCGAAGGCGGATCGGCGCTCGCCGAGGAGGGCGGCGCGGGCGCCGTCGGCGACGAACATCCCGATGCCGCGGCGTTTGTAGATCACGCCCTTTTCGGTGAGCATTGCTACTCCCTTCGCGGCGGTGGCGGGGTTGATGCGGTAGAAGGCGGCGAGCTCGTTGGTCGAGGGCGCTTGGGTCTCCTCGCCCAGCGATCCGTCGAGGATCTGGTCCTCGATCTTCTCTGCGATCTGGAGGAAGAGCGCTCTGCCTTCTTCGATCACGATGCCTCCGCGGTGCTTATGTGGTTAGCTACTCGACCAAGTAACCACTTAACCTCTCGCACGTCAAGAGGGGGTGCCATAACTGCTCGGTCGACCTGTCGTCAAGACCCCTCGGCTTCTGCAGAACCGCGCCTATGGTCGTCACCACGGCGGCGGAATGCCTCGCCTCGCCAGAAAGGCGGATGACAGTGACCCACATGGCTACGGCGCCTCGCACCTTCGCTGCGAAGATCGGCGGCGTATCGATCGAGGCGCGCGGCCCGCTCAGCGAAGCGGTCCTCAGTGTTCTGGGGGCGGCCGAAGGTGATGACGAACAGGCCGTCGAATGCCTGAGCGGTCTCGTCCGGCAGGCGGTCAGCGTCGAGGACCCGGTGCGTGACGATGACATCCAGCTCGCTCTCTTCCTGATGTACGCGATCAGCTACGGATCCCTCGACCAGGTCGGAGCGCAGTGGGAATGGGATCCGCGGCTGATCGTCGCCCGCACGGCGATCGAAAGAGTCTGTGAAAGCGCGCTGCGGGCGCAGATCAGCATGCCCGATACGCCGCGCGCTCGAGCGACGGATGTCGCCGAGGCACTGTTCGACATGACGCGGCCGACTCCGGGGCCGAACCTCGCGCGCTTCATCGCGCGCCAGGCCGATGTCGCCCAGGCGCGGGAGTACCTCGCCCTGCACAGCATCTACACGCTGCGCGAAGCGGACGCGCACTCGTGGACGATCCCGCGTCTGACCGGGCGAACGAAGGCCGCGATGCTCGAGATCCAAGCCGACGAGTACGGCGGGGGAGATCCGCAGCGCGTGCACCAGGTGATGTACGGACGCACCCTGCGCGGCGCCGGACTCGACGACGCCTACGGCCGCTATGTCGACGCAGCGCCCGCGATCACACTCGCCGCCTTCAACGTCATGACCATGTTCGGCATGAACCGGCGCCTGCGCGGCGCGGCGGTCGGGCACCTCGCCGCTTTCGAGATGACATCGTCCATTCCCTGCCGCTTCGTCGCGGAAGGGCTTCGACGGGTGGGGTTCGGCGATGAGGTCGCGGAGTACTACGACGAGCATGTCGAGGCGGACGCCGTGCACGAGCAGATCGCCGCGCGAGACCTGGCGGGCGCGCTCGCCGAGGACGAGCCCGAGCTGCTGCCCGACATCCTTTTCGGCGCCGCCGCCTGCCTCGCCGTCGAAGGGTGGGCGGCCGACGACATCTTCGAGAAGTGGAAGAGCGGAGACTCGGCGCTGCGTGAATCCGACGTCGCCCGTGCCATCCGGGGCGGAGCGTCGGCATGAGCGCCTCGATCACACCCTGCCCGAACGGCCCGCTCCTCGTGCGCGGAGAGATCGATCTCGTCGATGCCGACGGTGCGCCGATCCCGCAGAACCGCAAGACCGTCGCACTGTGCCGGTGCGGCATCTCGACGATCAAGCCGTTCTGCGACGGGAGCCACAAGACCATCGATTTCCGCACGGAGTGACACGGTTCGCGGTGCGCCTGCTCGTAGGCTGAATGGGTGGACTTCTCGTATGCCGCACTGCGGCGCTTCCCCGACGTCGAGGCTCCGAACCTGCAGGCGTGGGATGCCACGGACGAACTGCTCGTCCAGCGCGCACTCGCCGCGGGGATCGACGGAGCCGCGATCACGGTGATCGGCGACGAATACGGCGCGATCACCCTCGCGCTGACCGCCGCCGGGCTGCACGGGATCCGCGTGCACCAGGACCTGGCGACCGGTCGTCGCGCGCTCGCACGCAATGCGTCGGAGCTCGGGATTGCGGGGTTCTCCTCGCACGAGCTCGACGAATCGCTGCTGTCGGGAGCACGGCTCGTGCTGCTGCAGCTGCCCAAGGCGCTCGCCGAACTCGAGGAGTTCGCCGATGCGGTTGCCCGATGGGCGGCGCCGGATGTGACGCTCATCGCCGGCGGGCGCGTCAAGCACATGACCGTGACGCAGAACGAGGTGATCGGCCGTAGTCTCGGGGTGGTGCAGGCGCAGCGCGCCGAGAGGAAGTCGCGCCTCATCATGGCGACCGAATCCAGGGAAGTCCCTGTTCGGCCGCCCTATCCCCAGCATTCCAGGCACGCCGAGTTCGATCTCGAGCTGGTGGCGCACGGCGGAGCATTCGCCGCCAACCGGATCGACATCGGCACCCGGGTGCTGCTCGATGTGCTCGGCGGCCGTCATCCCAGAGCGGCGGGGCGCGATGGGGTGACTGTCGTGGACCTCGGATGCGGGACGGGTGCGCTCGCCGCGTTCTTCGCGATGCGGCACCCGGAGGCTCGGATCACGGCGACCGACCGATCGGCGGCGGCGGTTCAGTCCGCCCGCGCAACCATGGCCGCCAACGGGCTGGAGGATCGCGTCATCGTGACGCACGACGACGCCGCCTCCGAGCTGCCGGATGCCAGTGCGGATCTGATCCTGCTGAACCCGCCCTTCCATCTCGGCGCGAGCGTGCACAGTGGGGCGGCGACTCGGCTTTTCGAGGCCGCCGCGCGCGTGCTCCGCCCCGGTGGCGAACTGCTCACAGTGTTCAATTCTTCTCTCGCCTATCGACCAGAATTGACCCGTCTGATCGGCCCGACTGAGCAGGTTCATCGCACGTCGAAGTTCACCGTCACGAGCAGTGTGAAGCGCTGACAAGTGACTCGCCCCGGTGTGTCCGGAGACAGGATTCCTTGGAAGGATCTGTCTTATGGGACGTCCCAGTAAGTATCCGCG
>NZ_JBSJZH010000035.1:0-7621 GCF_054798215.1 Microbacterium sp. GXF6406
GATCCTCGAGGACCTCGACCCCTACCCGCCGAACCTCACCCGGCGCGCCTCACCCCCCACCGAATGTCCGAAGAGCCCACAATGTGGTGCACTCAGTCTGGTGTCGTGCAACGGTGCTCTTGAAAGTGAACATTGGATGACAGTACCTCCGGCGAGATTGCGCCCTGGTTCGAATGATGTCAATATAGAAACATGTCGAATCAAGAAGTTGAGTTGGTCATTGTCGGTTCCGGGCCAGCCGGATATACCGCCGCGGTTTATGCGGCTCGTGCTGGGCTTGCACCTGTGGTGATTGCAGGATCAGTGACGGCCGGTGGTGCCTTGATGACGACGACCGAGGTCGAGAACTTTCCTGGGTTTATCAATGGCGTGCAAGGACCCGAGCTCATGGAATCAATGCGCGCACAAGCAGAACGTTTTGGTGCTCGCATCATCTACGACGACGTGACGAAGCTTGATCTCGAAAATCCCGTGAAGTTCATCCATACGGGTAGCGGCGATACCTATCAAGCACCTGCCGTGATTCTGACGATGGGGTCGGCGTATCGCAAGCTTGGTCTTCCCGAGGAAGAACGTTTGTCGGGGCACGGGCTTTCTTGGTGCGCCACGTGTGATGGGTTCTTCTTCCGCGAACAACACATCGTGGTTGTCGGCGGTGGCGACTCTGCAATGGAAGAGGCTCTCTTCCTGACACGCTTCGCATCGAAAGTGACCATCGTGCACAGACGGAGCGAATTCCGTGCTTCGAAGATCATGGCTGAACGAGCCATAGAAGATCCGAAAATCGAAGTTGCCTGGGACAGCGAAGTCGCCGAGGTGCTTGGAGACGACCAAGTGACCGGCCTTCGCCTCCGAGACACCGTGTCTGGAGCAGAGCGAGTCCTCGATGCTACGGGAGTGTTCGTCGCCATCGGGCATGATCCCCGCTCTGAACTGGTGAGCGGCCAGGTCGAGACAGACGTTGACGGGTACGTGCTGGTCGAACATCCTTCCACCCGCACCAATCTTCCTGGAGTGTTCGCGGCGGGCGACCTGGTCGATCATACGTACCGGCAGGCCATCACTGCTGCAGGCACCGGCTGTGCAGCAGCACTGGACGCACAGCACTTCCTCTCAAACCTTGCGGCATCTCAGGTCGCGGCAAAGCCTGTTCTGGAGGTGTCTGCATGACCACCACCACTTCCTCCCCAGCAGTGCTTACCGCACCTCGGATGTCGACGCTCGATAAATACCTTCCGGTATGGATCGGGCTGGCCATGGCCGCAGGCCTCCTGCTGGGCCGCTTTGTCCCGGGGGTTTCTGGGATCCTCGTGAGTCTCGAAGTGGGTGGCATATCTGTGCCGATCGCGCTCGGGCTCCTCGTGATGATCTACCCGGTGCTTGCCAAGGTGCGGTATGACCGGGTGGCGTCAGTGACCGGGGATAAGAAGCTCTTAGTGTCGTCGCTGGTGTTGAACTGGCTCATCGGTCCGGCCTTCATGTTTGCCCTCGCGTGGATCTTCTTGCCCGACCTTCCTGAGTTCCGCACCGGACTGATTATTGTGGGTCTCGCACGCTGCATCGCGATGGTCGTCATCTGGAACGACCTCGCCTGCGGTGATCGTGAAGCCACCGCGGTGCTTATCGCCATCAACTCGGTATTCCAAGTGTTCGCTTTTTCGCTCCTCGGCTGGTTCTACCTCACGGTATTGCCGGGATGGCTCAGCCTCGATACACAGGGGCTCGACGTGTCGGTGTGGCAGATTGCACTCAATGTGCTCATCTTCTTAGGTGTGCCCCTCATCGCGGGGTTCGCTTCGCGCTATTTCGGCGAGAAGCGTCGTGGCCGCGAATGGTACGAAGAGAAGTTCCTGCCCCGCATCGGCCCCTGGGCCCTGTACGGTCTCCTGTTCACGATTGTGTTGCTCTTCGCGTTGCAGGGTGAGGCGATTCTCACGAGCCCGCTTGATGTGGTGCGGATCGCCATTCCGCTGCTCATCTACTTCGCAGTGATGTGGTTCGTCGGAATGATCGTGGGAAAGGGTATCGGTCTCGGGTACGCAAGATCCGCTGCCCTCGCGTTCACCGCCTCTGGAAATAACTTTGAACTCGCCATCGCAGTCGCGATCGCCACCTTCGGCGCAACATCGGGGCAAGCACTCGCCGGTGTGGTCGGCCCCCTCATTGAAGTGCCGATCCTCGTCGGGCTTGCGTACGTGTCGTTGTGGCTTGCCAAACGGTGGTTTCGCACCGATCCGAACCTCGCACTAGCTCCATCAGAAGGGAAAGTATCATGACTTTCGTCGATGTCACCGAACCCCAGAATGGGTTTGACCAGTCCCACGCGATGGGTGCCGACGCGGCCACGACTCTGTCAGCAACGCTGAAGGCGCTGGCTGATCCACTGAGGCTTCGGATGCTTTCGGCAATCTCGACGGACTCACGAGGCGAGACCTGTGTCTGCGACCTAGCAGAGCTGAGTGACGTGTCTCAGCCGACGGTCTCGCACCATCTCAAAGTCTTGAAAGACACAGGCATCCTAGAATCTGAACGACGTGGCACGTGGGTCTGGTACAAGGTTGCCCCCACCCGCCGGAACGCGGTGACTGCGCTTCTTGACACATTTGCGCCAGCGGCTATTGCCGAGCAGCCAGGCTCTGACGCTGGACGGGCGGAAATCCTCCAAGCCCTGGATGAGAGGGTCACAAGGCTGGCGAATGAACTCGGGGATGAACTCCCTGAGCTCAACCGTGATCTGGTGATCTCGATCGTGCGTGAGTCGTATGCGAGCCTGGTGCGCTCGTCGAAGGTCACACAGCACCTGATCCCGCTGACGGAACGCTTCGCCCGCCAACGCCTTACAGACCTACACCGAGACCGTGAAGCGGCAGCGCCGCAGGTGCTGTTCGTGTGCGTTGCGAACGCGGGGCGCTCCCAGCTGGCAGCCGCCCTCGTGAACAAGCTCTCCGGTGGCACGGTGGTTGCCCGGTCTGCAGGGTCCACCCCAGCGTCAACCGTGCACCCGCACGTACGGTCACTTGTTGATGAAATCAGCGGTGATACTGCAGCCGAACCATTCCCGAAGCCGCTGACCGATGACGCCGTACGCGCAGCCGACGTTGTCATCACGATGGGCTGCGGTGACGTCTGCCCTATCATTCCAGGGGTCCATTACGAGGACTGGGCGGTTGGCGACCCAGCCCTTGCCTCCCCGGAAGGAGTAGCAGCGATCAAAGACGAGATCGAAGCCCGCGTGACCGCACTCCTCAACACCTTGACCCCCGACACGGAAAGTATTCCCTCATGACCGAAACCAAACCATCAGTTCTCTTTGTGTGCGTCCACAACGCAGGCCGCTCACAAATGGCAGCAGGCTACCTCCGCCACCTCTCCCAAGGTGCAATCGAAGTGCGCTCGGCAGGATCCATGCCCGCCGACGAGATCAACCCCGTCGCGGTTGAAGCGATGCACGAAGAAGGCATCGACATCACCGCAGAGCAGCCCAAAGTACTCACGACTGAAGCCGTTGAAGACTCAGACGTCGTTATCACGATGGGCTGCGGCGACGTGTGCCCCTTCTTCCCGGGCAAGCGGTACGAAGATTGGAAACTCGACGACCCCGCAGGCCAAGGCATTGACGCGGTGCGGCCGATCCGCGATGACATTCGTACCCGCATCGAAGCGCTCATCACCGAACTGCTGCCCGTCACGGCATAACCCCTCAATATCGCAGGAGAAAAGATCAGCATGAACCAGACCCACCCCGTTGTCGTCATCGGTGCCGGCCCTGTTGGCCTGGCGGCCGCGGCTCACCTGATCGAACGCCACGAGGAAGTCCGGGTGCTTGAGGCCGGGCCGAGCGCTGGGGCAAGCATGACGGAATGGGGGCACATCAAGCTTTTCTCAACCTGGCGCTACAACATCGACGCCGCAGCCCGAAGGCTCCTAGAAACCCCCACGGGCGACTACGCAGGTGATTGGGAAGCGCCACGGGAAACCCGCCTCCCAACCGGCAGTGACATGGTCGCCGAGTATCTGAAACCGCTCGCTGAACACCCGGCCTTGGCCCCGAACATCAGCTACGGACACCGGGTCATTCACGTTACCCGTGTCGGGGTCGACGGCAAGGGACTGGACAAAGCCAGCTCCAAGGGCCGCACAGGATCACTCCTTCTTGTGCGCACCGAAACAGGCACCGGCACCGTCGATATCCTTGCCCGCGCGGTGATTGACGCTTCAGGTACTTGGCACACTCCAAACCCTGCAGGTCGGTCAGGCATCGAGGCGCTCGGGGAGCGCGAGGCTCGGGCAGCGGGGTTCATTACTTCACCACTTCCGGATCCACTAGGTGCCGATCTGGAACAGTTCGCAGGAAGAACGATCCTCGTACTCGGCGCCGGACACTCGGCAGCAAACACCCTCATCAGCCTGGGACGGCTCCGCCAGAAGCACCCAGATACCCAGATTTTCTGGGGCGTTCGCGGAGCAGCCAGCCCGGTTCGCCTCTACGGAGGCGGAGCCGCTGACCAGCTCCCAGCTAGAGGCCAGCTGGGAACGAGCCTTCGTCGATTTGTGGAAAACGGCAGTATCACGATTCTCGAGAACGTGGCGTTAACGGACATGACTCTGGGAGAGATGCTCACTGTCGGTCTTGCTGATGGTCGCACCCTTGACGTCGATTTCCTGGTGCCGGCGACAGGCTTCCGCCCGAACCTCGAGATGCTTTCTGAGCTCCGTTTGAACCTTGACGAGATCGTTGAAGCACCTCAAGCGCTTGCGCCGCTCATCGACCCTGAGTTCCACAGCTGCGGCACCGTCGAAGCGCATGGCGAACGGATGCTGGCGCACCCTGAAAAGGACTTCTACATCGTTGGAATGAAAAGCTACGGCCGTGCACCGACCTTCTTGATGGCCACCGGCTACGAACAGGTTCGCTCCATCGTGGCTTCCCTGGCCGGAGATCGAGTGGCAGCCGACCTGGTGGAACTGGAGCTTCCTGAAACTGGGGTGTGCTCCACTGATCTGGGCGGCTCTTGCGACCTACCAAACTCTGTGGAGAGCGCTGCGAGCTGTAGCGTCCCGGAGCCTGAAACTGCTGCCTGTTGCGGAACATCCGAGCCGGTCACTATTGGCTTTGCAACTGGCACGTTACACGGGCACTCAGAGTTAGTTACCGATCAAAGGGCCTGAGATCCGTAGGAAAGTGCGGGCGTTCTCATGGGGCAATCCATGGGGCACCGGCTGTGTATCTGGGTGACCCTGGGTGCATATCTCGAGACGTGGCGAGCACAAATTTACTGAAATCATGCGCTTCCACGCACTGGCAGGTACCCGTATGTTGCCACTCCTACGGGAGTTCAAGTCCCCCCTCGCGCACAGCGAATCGAAAAGGCCCCCGGCCTGGGAAGTTTCCCGGAGCGGGGGTCTTTCTGTTTCCGGCCATCGTGGCGGTGGGCTCAAACGAGCCCGAGGGGTATGACCATGATGAAGAAGTTCTCGATGATGACGGGCATGGGCGGTCTCGTCCTTGCTCTGACGCTCATGGGACCTGACCGACCGGGCGACCACGATCTCCCTGAGCGAGCAGGGCGGCTCGTGGATTCGCAGTGATTCATGAGCGTCAGCGATATACCCGGCTGATCTCCGCGGTCAGCTGGGTCAGCTGCAGCCAGACGATGAAGCGGTGCGCCGGTCGCAGGATGAAGCCGCGGATGCGGCGCCGTTTCGTGCCGGGACGTCGCTCCCACTGGAGCGTCAGCCGCAGTTGAGTGCCTCCGGCGGCGGGTGCGAGGTCGATGCGCACGTGCCGGGCGTTGCTGTGCGGAGCATCCGGATAGGTGAACCGCCACGCGATGGCGTGATCCGGCTCGAGGTGCGTGAGCTCGACCTGCTGTCGCACCGCCTCGGGTTTCATCCGGATCGGTTTGCCGTCGTGCCGGCGCTCGGTGACGCTGCGCGCTTCCCAAGCCATTCCCGTCGCGGCGCCGTTGTATTCCGGAACGGTGATGGACGCGATGCCCGGATCCCATTCCGGTACGCGTCGCGGGTTGAGTATTTGGAGTCGTGAGCGCCACTGATTATTGCGGTTGCGCGCCGCTCGATATTCACTCTCAGGGCCACCGGTATTGCCGGTGAGCGCCACCCCGGGCGGCGCGACGCTCACCGGCCCGGGTTCAGCCGGCCGCGGCGGCGGTGTGCTCCCGCATGTTGACGTCGCCGGTCTCGATCCAGAGGGTGTTGTGGACGATGCGGTCCATGATCGCGTCGGCGTGGACCCCTCCGCCGAGGCGCTGGTGCCAGTCCTTCTTCGCGTACTGGGTGCAGAACACCGTCGAGGTCGCGTCGTAACGGCGTTCGAGGAGCTCGAGCAGCATGGACCGGACGTCGTCGGTGGGCGGGTCGAGCAGCCATTCGTCGATCACGAGGAGCGTGAACGTGGAGTACTTCCGCAACCACTTCTCCCGACCGGCGGGCTTGTCTTTCGCCGCGGTCCAGGTCTCTTCGAGGTCGGGCATGCGGATGTAGTGCGCTCGGTAGCGGTGCTGACACGCCTGCTTCGCCAGCGCCGACCCGAGATAGCTCTTCCCGGACCCGGTGAAGCCTTGGAACACGACGTTCATGTGCCTCTGGATGAACTGGCAGGTCCCGAGCTGCGCGATCACGCCTCTGTCGAGCCCGCGTTGTTCGAGCATGTCGACGCGGCGGAGGTCCGCGTTCGGGTAGCGGAGCCCGGCGCGGCGGATGAGGCCTTCGACTTTGGAGTGGGTGAACGCGGCGTGGGCGTCGTCGACGGCGAGCTTGATCCGCTCCTCGAACACCAGCCCCATCGTGAGGCCCTCGTCTTGGATGTCGAGCGCGTCGACGAGGGCGGGGACGCCCATCTCTCGCAGCTTCCGCTTCGTCTCGGAGTCGAGCCGGCTCATCGGGTGCCTCCTGCGTAGTAGTCGGCGCCGCGGACGTAGCCGACGGGTTCCTCGTCGGCGGGTTCGAACCATGGGCCTCTGCCGCGTTGGTCCTGATTCGAGACGAGGATCGGCCGCAGGTGCGCATACCTGGGTGATCGGACTCGGGAATCGAGTGCGATGCCGGCGGCGGCTTCGACCCGGGTGGCAGAGTAACGGCGGGTCAACCTGAGCACTGCCAGCGCGGCGACGAGCCCCTGCTCGTCGACGGGGACGGACTCGAAGATCCGGTTCACGATCGTGGTGGTGTTCTCCCCGATCCGAGCGGCCCACTCCCGTGCCCGTTGCGGGTCCATCTGCTGGTAGCGGGGCCCGTCGGGCAGATCCGAGTCGTGCGTCCGGTACTCGTTGACCACCCCGGCTGGGGCGAGGAGATGGCTGGTGAGCCGCTGATCGCCGGCGAACACCTCGAGGGTGGTGTCGGTGATGCGCAGGTCGACGGACCGACCGATGTTCTCGTAAGGGACCGAGTAGAAGTTCCTCTCGAACACCACATGTCCGTTCTTCTGGACCTTGCGGCCGTAGAGCCACTGCGAGATCTCGAACGGAACCTGCGGGAGCGGCCGCAGCAGCGGCTTCTCCTCACCCTCGAACACCGAAAGCGGCTCTTCGTAATTGAAGGTGTAGTCGGGGTGCGCGCGGCGATTGGTGGATAGGGGTCGAGGTCTTCCAGGATGGAA
>NZ_JBSJZH010000036.1:0-5669 GCF_054798215.1 Microbacterium sp. GXF6406
GCGACAACTACCGCCTCCGCATGCTCCTCGCCGCCGGCGGCCTCACCCCATGACCCCCACCGAATGTCCGAAGAGCCACTTTTGTTAGCACTTTTGTCGGAGGATGCTGGTCGCGACTGATTAGCATTGAACCGAATGCGTCCTGGGTGTGGTGCCCTCTACTCGGAGGTGAGTCGTGTGCGCCAGCGGGTTGCGTTCGCGTATCGGTGGATGACTTGCTCCGGGTGCGCCAGGAGGCTTCGCTGCTCCGGCTTGGCAATGAACCCGTTGAGCAGGATTCCAGCGTTGGTGACCGCCCGTTTCCAGTACCCTCCGACTGCGTGATTGACGGGGAGCTCCAAATGCTTGTCGTCCGCGAGAGACACCGTGATCGAGCTTTCCTCGGAGTGAACGTCCTCGACTTGTCCAGACAAGAGCGTAACGAGTGCGTATCCCGTAGTCGCAAGTGCGCCAGGCCACGGAAACCATGAACTCGGGAGGTTCACTTCGATGCCGATGATGTCGCTCCAGGGGATCGTTTCAGAGATCACCGTCGCGCCTCGGTGATGTGTGACGCCTTCAGGGGTGATGCGTAGATGAAGAGCGTCGTTGGAGGCCACGGCAATGCCGCCAGTGATGGCCGTGAGTGGTCCGTAGTGCACGTTCCTCCTTTGAGTGCGTCCGACGCGCTGCCGCAACTCTAGTTGACAGAATCTCGGTGTGCAACGTAGGTTGACATTATGGAGTCTTCACAGATCGCACAAGTTGCTGCGGACACCACTGACCCGAAGGCAGGGCTCCGCGCGGTCGCGTCCTTGCGGGTGCTTGCCGACACGCTGGAGTTGCGGCAGGTCGAAGCGGCGTTGCGGGCGGGCATGAAGTGGCAAGAGATCGCGGATGCGCTCGGCGTGACCCGTCAGGCCGCGCACAAGAAACACGCCAAGAGAGTCGACCCCACGATCCCGAACCTCAGGAGAAACGCATGAGCAAGTTCACTCGCGCTGCCCAGACCAGCCAATCCCTGTCACTGGCTGCTATGGAGGAAGCGTCCCGGATGGGACGCCGCGAGGCCGACATTGATCACATGTTCCTTGCTCTCGTTATCAGTGACCAGAGTGCGGGGCGGGTGCTGCGTGAAATCGGCATCGACTTGGATGCCGCGCGTCTCGCCGTGGAGGAGCAGCACGAGGCGCAGCTGGCGTCGCTCGGCATCGACGCATCGTTCCCCGCTCCGGGGCGAATCGTGTTCCAGGAGACCGACGGATACCAGTGGAGCAAACGAGCCTCCGACCTCATCGCACGCTCTGGTGGGAAAGAACGCGAAGGTGACGCCGCAGCGGTGCTCCGGGAACTGGTGATCGAACCCAGTGGTCTGATCCTCGACATCCTGCAACGACTCGGCACGACACCCGCAGAAGTGATGGGTCGACTCGACCACGCCGACGCGACTCTGCCCGAAGCGACGCCGCGGAGACCGCAGGAGAAAGGTCGCGTATCGGGCACGACGGAGGCATTCGTTCCCGCATCGGTCGATCAGGTCTGGGAGTTCCTGACCGACCCGTCTCGGGTTCCCGACTGGGAAGTCAGCGTCGGCTCCATCGATGCGACCGATGAGTCAGCACGCCCGGAGATGCTCTGGCAGGGGCGCGCACCACAGGCCCGGCCAGACGGCAAGCCCCTGAAGATCAAACCCCAGTTTCACCGACGCACCATCGAACTCGTGAAGGCAGAACAACCTGCCCATGTTGTGTGGCAGTTCACCTATCCGGATGCAACCCACCGTGGGCCGACACTGACGACGTTCGACCTCGCGAGCACGGCCGGGGGAACCCAGGTAACGATCACGACATCCTGGGCGCGATCGACCGGCTGGAGGCGTATCGTCGGGCTCCCGGTGCGCCCGCTGCTGAAGTTCGTGATCTGGATCGGACTGTTCCAGACCGGCAGCGCCATCAGCCGAGCATTCCGATAACCCGATGATGGCTTTTCCGAAAGTACGCACATTCACAATACCGGGCCATCTCGGAGGAAATCCGAACCGTCCGAGACATCATGTCCAGCGCTATCGCCGCGTTTGATGTGCTCCGCTCATGCAGATAGTGGACGGGTAATCTGGCCACGGTATGAGTGATCTGTTTTCAAGTCTTCCCGTGCGTCGTGTTGAAGAGCATCGTCTTGCCCCGATTACACGTGACTCCTGGCCTGCCACTATCCCCGCTGTGGGCCAGATTCTCGATCAGGGGCTTGATTTTTCGCCTCTGACGGTGTTTGTGGGCGAGAACGGTGCTGGCAAATCAACGATCGTCGAAGCGATTGCCGAGGCCTACGGGCTGGGAGTCGAAGGCGGAACCAGAAACTCGCTCCACCGAACCCAGCACACCGAATCAGGACTTGCCGACCACCTGCAACTCGTGCGCGGCGCAGGAAGCACCCGCCAGGGAGTATTCCTGCGAGCAGAGACGATGCACGGCCACTTTTCCTATCTCGATGACGTGGGCATCTCTGGGAGGCACAACTTCCAAAGCCACGGCGAGTCCTTCATCGAGTTTTTCACCACTCGATCCCGGATCGGTGGCCTGTGGGTGTTCGATGAGGCCGAGTCTGCTCTGTCGTTCAACGGATGCCTCGTGTTGCTGGCGCACATTCGTGAACTCCTGGCAAGCGGTGCGCAGGTGATCATGTCCACTCATTCGCCGATCCTCGCCTCCCTTCCCGAAGCGAAGCTCCTTGAAGTAGGCGAATGGGGGCTCCGAGCCAGCGAATACGACGAACTCGACATGGTGCAGAGCTGGCGATCATTTCTTGATGCACCTGGCCGTTATCTGCGCCACCTGACTACTGACAGCAGGCTGGACAACTGACTTGATTTGTCGCTGACGGGGAAAGCACATCTCGTTCGCTTCTGCTCGATCCCTAGTGTGTGAAGGGCCACCTAAAGCGAGTGCGCTCGGCGGCGGCATTCGGGTTGCAGTGAGGAGGTATCGGTAGCCTGAGAGTATGGGTGTTCGTGGATTTGCGCGTCGGTCGAATGATCCGAGCAGTGTCGTGCACGGAGTCGTCTCGACGGGGCTGGTTGCAGCGCTGGCGCTGGTTGAGCCGCGGAAACTCACCACCGGTCGCCGCCTTGGCTACCGGGTCGGGGTTGCCGCGGTGGCGGCGTGGACGATGTGGGTAAGCCTTCGCACCAGCAAGAACACCGGCCCCGATCTGCTCGGTCCTGTCGGACGTGTGGCGGTGACTACGGGAGCGGCGGGTGCGGTCTTTGGGTTTGCCGAAGCTGGTGAAGCCATTGATGCGCGTCTTCACGATGGGCTTGTGCGCGTTGGCGCGAGAAGGCCCAGACTTTGGCTCGCCGCAGGTGAAGCGGCGCTCTCCGCGTTGGCGTGGTGGATGGGTCGTGTGAGCGATCGCGCTGGCGTCGATGATCTGGACGACTTCGAGGAACCGGAGCGCGCACTGATCGATATGCCTGCTGGTCTTCGAGAGATGGCGTCGCATGTGCTGTCTGCGACGGATGGGCACGGTGCACCGGAGTTGCGGGAACAGCTTGCCGGGGCGCGTGTGGTCAGTTTTGGCGACGGGGCGCTCGATATATCGTTTGCGCAGTTCGACACGCCGAAGGGTCTGCCGCGGGCTGTGCCTGGGGATGCGACGTTCCCGGCTATCGGGGGCTTCCGCGCACTCGGAAACCGCACCTTCGATATCCGCATCTTCGTTGAGGACGGCCGGTTGGAGAGCATCCGCATAGACGAGGGCGCGGACTGGTCAGACGAAGCACGAGACAGCTGGAACAACACCGGACGCGATCTGAGCGAGCTTATGGGGTGGCCTGCCCCAGGAGATATCGAGTTGCTCATCGAAACCGCCACAGGCTACAAACCGGTGACGAACCGACGGGATCCTCGATGAACGAAGATAGGACACGCATCATGGAGATGCTTCTGGCCGGTCCTCGTGGGCGACGGTTGCTGCTCGAGTTCGCGCTCGCATCTGAGCGTCAACGCGACCCCGAGTATCGGGAGGAATCACTGACTGCGGGAGTGTTCCTCGCCTCGTACCATCTCGACCCGGGCAAGGGCACCTCGGTGCAACTGTTTGGTGACGTTGGTGCGGAGACTCAGGAAATCAGTCCCGCCGAGATCGCATCCCGTATGGGGGCCGTCCCGCTGGTTGAGGTGACGCCGGAGCTACTGCGCGACTGCGTCGCTGAATCAGTGAGTGCTGCGAGGTACTGGCAAGAACCCGACGGCACAGACATCCTTGCGGGAATGCCCGAACTGGCTGCGTCACTGCGTCGTGTCGCAGCACACCTTGCCGCGTCGCCGCACACCGCTTGGTGGAGTGCTCCGGTGGAGGAACGTTTGCAATGGCAGGTCGAATGGGATGGAGCACCACCCCGCACCGTGCTCGAAGACCCGCTCTCGAGGCTCCGACACGTGCAGGATGAGGTTCTGGCAGAAGAACTCACCGCTCGCCGTGAACGTCCTACCGACCCGGCGGCGAGTTGGAGCGGGAGCTGGTGGTCGAGACCACCGTGGGAACTGCCCTCATCAACCCGCGCACTGCCTGACGGTGCTCCTGCTGGGCTGTGGTTCGTGGAAGATACTCTCGGGTGGGAACACGCGACCACGAGACGGGTCGGGATACCTGCGGGGTTGCGCATCTTCGAGATCGACACCGCAGAAGCCTGGGCATCGTTGTGCCGCCGGTTCCCGATCGAGGTGACCGCACAGAAGCGGCACGACTGGTATCGCACCACCGGCCGAGACGGGAGTTGGGCGATCCCGGACTGGGCGAAAGTCGCAGAGCACTACGACGCCGTGCACCTGTGCACGCTGACGTACCTGTCTGCCGCAAGCACGGCGATCCCGGTCGATAACGAAACGGCGAGTGTGATCGCCGGGTGGGGGCCGGACGAAACCTACTGGTTCACGCCCCGCGTCAGATACGTAGACGAACCCATCAGGTGGGCGCTACACGACGACGGCGAAGACAATACCTGGGTGAGAGAAGAATCATGAAACACAACGCACGGAAACGCATTTTGGTGCCGCTGGCGGCAGGCGTGCTAGCGACGCTGCTGCTTGCCGGATGCACCCAGCCCGCAACGACCACCACGACAGACGCCGATGGAAACACGGTCACGATCGACTGGGTCGACTACCCCGCCAACGCGGGCATCCCCGCAAGCGACGTGCTCGCCTTGCCCATGGCCGAAGAGGTGGAAGCTCGCGCGAACCAACTCATCAGCGAAGTGAAGGATGCCCTCGAAGCCGAATACGGGATCACCGAATGGACCACATCGAACGAAGGCGGATGGTTCCCTGAAGAAGGCAACGGGTACGGTGGCACCTCGCTGCTCACCACCTACAACTCCGCCAGCTACGGAGCAGAAATCCGTATCCCTGTCGAGCAATGGGACGACGTGATCGACACGGTGCGAACAATCACACAAAAGTACGAGATCTCTGAGGAGAGGAACGAAACGTACATCGAGGAGTACCCAGAGTGGATGCGATTCGGAGGCTTCTATCGCGGGACAGAGTCGTTCGACATCATGGTCCAGGACGACACACTCAACCCTGAACACACAACCAGCGACAGTGACGACGAGCTAGGGCGTGTCTCCCATATGGTTCGTGATTGACGCGCGATTGTGGGTGGGTGACTTCTGTTCTGGACTCTCGCAC
>NZ_JBSJZH010000037.1:0-5571 GCF_054798215.1 Microbacterium sp. GXF6406
ACCGCCTGGTGCTGAACCGCGATATCCGGCGGTGCTCAACCGCAATAATCAGTGGTGCTCAAAGGGTCGAATACTCACAATCCCTCTGGCCAACATCCGCCGAAGGCACCGGAAACGATCAGTTTCGAGCGATTGCGGAAAGCTACAAGCCGAGCGACTTGAATAGAGACATGGACCCAACTCTCTCTGTGCGGCAATTCGAGGAAGCTGACGCCGCCCCACTGACCGAGCTGCTGCATGCTGCGTACGCGGAATTAGGCGCTGCGGGTCTGAACTACACAGCCGTCGACCAGGACGTAGCGACGACCCGTGACCGTGCACTCGGTGGCAAATGCTGGGTGGTCGAGCAAGAGGAGCGCATCGTGGGCTCGCTCACGATGTCGCTCCCGCCTTCGGCAGGGCTGCAAGAGTTAACAGCTGTAGCGCGCGAGGAAAATCGGGCGTGGTTGAACCAGGTCGCCGTGGCACCTTCGCTCCGCGGCCTCGGGATCGCGGCCGATCTGTGGCGTCGGGGGAGGGAATGGGCAGCGGGCCAGGGGGCGTCGTCGATCGGCGTCGACACGGCGCACCCGGCGACACATCTTGTGCAGCTCTACCGTTCGTGGGGCTTCGTGGATGTCGATTCGATCCACTGGCCCGGAAAGACCTACGACAGCGTGGTCATGCTCCGTCCTCTCCGGAAGGAAGGACGATGACCAATCGGCATGTGGACGGCAGCGCCGGGGACGCCGACTACGGGGAAATTGGGGTCGGGTACGCGAGATACCGCCGCCCAGACCCACGCATCGCAGGCGCGATCAACGCCGCCCTGGATGGTACGCGCACGGTGGTCAATGTAGGGGCCGGGGCCGGCTCGTACGAGCCCGCCGACCGGCTCGTGACTGCTGTAGAGCCCAGCGCGGCCATGCGGGCGCAACGCCCCACCAGCCTGACACGAGCAATCGACGCCACGGCCGAAGCCCTGCCGTTCGCGGATGACGAATTCGAGGGGGCGTTGGCATCGTTCACGGTGCACCAGTGGGGCGATCTGACGGCAGGGCTCCATGAACTGAGACGGGTCACGTCCGGCCCGGTCGCGGTGCTCACCTGTGATCCGACGCAACTGCATCGGTTCTGGCTCAACGAGTACGCCCCGGAGGTCATCGCCGTAGAGGCGAGCCGATACCCCGCCATAGCGACGATCGCGAACGGGCTCGGCGGGACAATCGAAGTCATCCCCGTCCCGATCCCACGCGACTGCACGGACGGGTTCGGGGAGGCCTACTACGGTCGCCCCGAATCACTCCTGGACCCCGGCGCACGGCGCGCGAATTCGGCATGGAGCTTTATCGACGACACCGCCCACGCCGCGTTCGAGACGGCGCTGCGGGCCGATCTGGACTCCGGCGCCTGGGACGCTCGGCACGGGCACCTACGCACTCAACCCCTCTTCGACGGATCGCTCCGGCTCGTTGTGTCTCGGTCGACCCGAAAGTAGGACCCGAAAGCTTCGGAGCCCAAAACCTCCCGAAGTTTTGGCACTGGGTATCGGTCGAACGCCCTTCTCTGACCCGAAAACGATCGTTTTCGGCAGGGAACTTGACAGCCAATGTCCGATGGGTCGCAACCAGTAGCCGTGCTCTGGCGGCAGCGCATCCGCCCTGATACGGTCGAGTCCATGACAGCTCAGATCGTAGAGCAGGGTTCAACTGCGGCTCCGCATCGCTGGCCGCAGCTCCGCCCCATCGCGATCCTCGCGCTCGGTGTTATTGTCGTCCCGCTCGCCTTTACGGTGGCATTCAACAGCTGGGGTGCACTCACCGTAGACAGCGCTCTGCGCATGGCGTTCGCTACCGTCGCCGGCCAGGTCATCGCCGTTTTGACCGGATTCTTGGTGGTTGGAATCGCGTGGAAACGACGTTACCGTCTCACGCATATTGTGGCTCTCGCCATCATCGCAGTGGTCATCACCATCATCGCGTTCGGGGTGGTTGCGTCGGCAGGAGATCTGCTGTTGTCTCGTCTCGACCTCATCGCCGATACGAATCTCCTCAATCAATAGAGCGTCGTTTACGGTCTCGTCCTCGGTGACGTTGCCGTGCAGCCTCGCTAGTGCGTGGGGGTCTACGCCCGCATTGCTCGATTCCCTCGATTCTGTTCACACCAATCGTGCAAGAGACGATCACCGGTCGACGCTCGCGGCACGGCGTTGACCAAATCTCCCGACGTTGAAACGTCCGCCATAGGTGAGTTGCGGAGCACAATATCGGCGAGAAGCTGAAGACGATCAGTTCGTTTGCGCCGAAAACGATCGTTTACGGCGGTTCTGAAGACCAAGAGCTGGTAGCTCGATTCCACCGACAGGTTCCGAGACGTAGACGCGATGTAGGCTCCGGCAGTATGAGAGTCGTGCGCACGCTGCTGGTCGCTTTACCGGTGGTCGCGATGGCGGGCGTGCTTTCGGCTTGCATCGCAAAGGGCGGGCAAGGGGTGACTGTACCGGCGGGCGCTGAGCTCCTGGAGCAGTGCGCGCCGGAACTCTTGAATGTTGAGGATCTCGCCTCGATAGGTGAACCCGGATGTAATCTCATCGGCTCATCGGTTTACATTCCGGACGGCCCGACGCTCGAGGTTCGCGAGGTCGGGGCCGCGTTTTCGCATCAGAGCAGCGTCAACGGTTCCGTTGAGTATCAGATCCTGAACTGGGGTGTGCCGGGGATTGCAGTGAGCACTGTTGACGAGGGCCGGCTCATCGATCTGTGGGCAAGTTCCGCGATGGCTGAAGAGCTCCAGCGAGAGCAACTCAGTCTCGGCAGCATCGACGGCGGTTGAGGACAGGCGGGTTGCGCGCGACGCCGGGCGCCCCGTTCCCGCGCGCAACACGCTCATGGTGTCTCCCGCGAGATCAGCCGATAAGCCCTGCCGCTTGGTGGTTATGACGAGCGTTTGCGGCGGTCGTTCCGAAGCCGATATCTGGACCTCTCCGGAAACGATCGTTCACGGCGTTACCGAGTGGCCGGTGTCGAGTACGCACGCCGGCAGACGTTTCGGAGCGTGCCGGACATGTCCATGGTGTAGCCCTATTCCTAGGAGATCATCATGAGTGTGGCACCCGACGACGACCGATTGGATCAGCTGCTTGGGGAGTCGAGTCCCGAAACAGCGCTGATTACTGTGAGCGTCGCGAACGAGGTCGCGCGCCTGCAAGGAGCGACGCAAGCGGAAGTGCGGGAGTCAACGCGTGTGCGCCGCTGGCGGCGACCAGCCGTTACGGCGCTGGCGTCCGTGCTTGTTCTGGGCGGTGCGACGGCAGCAGCTGCTGCAACCGGAGTATGGACCATGCCGTGGGCTGACGAGCCCATAGTTTCGTTTGGCTTCACTCTCCCGAGTGGTGCCGTGTGCGAGCAGCGCATCGGCAACGTGACGGGGCTTGCGCCTGACGAGATCGCTGCCGTGGAGAACTTCTACCGCAGCACCAATTTCGAAGCACTTCTCACAGATGATGCGATCGATGCGACCATCGCTCAGCGCCGCACCGGCGAGAGCATCCACCGGAACGAGGACGGATCGACCGAACCTGCCGGTCTAGGGACAAAGCACTACAACGCCGATAAGGAGTACTGGACGGCGGTTTGGGACATCCTCACGACAGCGCTTGACGCCGACCTCGAGCAAGCCGGTATCGACGGAATCGCCACGGACTTGTCGTTCCAAGGCGAAGCAAATTGCCCGGGCGCGAACTGGTGACACGCCAAGACGTGGACGCTGAGCGTTTGACGACTGTGCTCGCCCAGAACTCTGCCGACGTCCTCAGGTACGCCGACCGCCGTATCGGCACGGAGGACGCCGCAGACGCTCTTGCCGAAGTGATGCTGACCGCATGGCGTCGCATTGATTCACTGCCGCACGAACATGAACAAGCGCGCATGTGGCTCTTCGGGATTGCACGAAACGTAATTGCAAACGCCACTCGAAGCGAGCATCGACGCGGGAGACTCGCACAGCGCCTCCGAGGAGCGCTCGCCTCGGGCATCATGCATGGAAACCCCGCAGATCACGGCCTCGAGGTGAGAGACGCCATCGCGCGGCTGCCCGATGAGCAGGCCGAACTCGTACGGCTAGTGCACTGGGAGGGGTTCAGTATTGCCGACGCTGGCGCAATCCTCGGTATTCCCGCGTCCACCGCTCGCACAAGATACCAACGCGCACGAGCCGACCTCAAAGAAGCGCTATCACGTGAGCGCAACGGCGTCGCATAGCGCCAGCGTCGCACGGACGACCGGAGAACTACCCGTGCCCGTTGACCGCCGCTGGGAAGAGCGGTCAACCGAAAACCCCTGCCAATTCGCAGTTGCGATGGACGTTTACGGCAGCCCCGCTCGGCCCATCGAGCGAACCTCGCCGTAAACGATCCTTTACGGCGAGGAAGCTGCTGGTTCCCGCGAGGCGATCGACCGGGAACGGATGACCTTGAGTATCAAGGTGCGATACTCGCTCGTCCCGCTCTATCGTCAGTGCTATGACGCCCCACGACTTCTTAGCCAGCGTATTCATCAGCTACCAGCACGCCGACAAACGATTGGCTGTAGGGCTGCAAGATGGTCTTGAGAAGCTTGGTTACTTCGTCTGGCGCGATGAGGGCGAACTTCTGGTGGGGGACAGCATCGTCGAGCGCGTCACTGCGGCACTCGACCAGATCGACTTCGTCGTCGCCCTCATTAGCGAGAACAGCGTCACGAGCCCTTGGTGTCAGAAGGAAGTTTCGCTAGCCATGACGGGCGAGATTGCTCGAAGTGGCGTGAAGGTCTTACCGGTCCGGATCGATCAGGTAGAAATGCCGCCGAGCCTGAAAGACAAGCTCTACGTGGAAGTGCGCGGGGAAGACGCAACTCAAGCGACCGAGCGCCTAGCGGCCAGCATCGAGCGCCATCTGGCCCCGGCACGAGTGATTCCGTCCCGGCAGCACGCCCCTGAGAGGGTGCGTGCTTCCAGCAACGAATCTTCGGATGCTCCCATCCGCGTCACCGGCGTCGATGAGAAGGGATTGGGCCGCCCAAGAAACGACGGAACGCGGGGTAGTGCGCTCTACCTCGTTCCGCTGCGACTCTCCCGACAGCCGTCACGAAACTGGGCCGCGTACTTCGAACGAGCTTGGAACGGGGGCTTTTTCTCGACGATGCATCGGGCCGGGATTGCCTCGGTTTCCGGGGACCGCATCCTCCTTGACGGTACGACGGTTGAGGAAGTTGCGAAGCATCACCTCGAAACTGTTCGCGCGGTGGTGTTGGAGGCAAACGAGTGGGAGCGACAAGCTCAAGCGGCCGATCAACTTGAGCGACAGCGGCAGGCCAATGCTGAGGCCGAACGTCAAGACCGAATCCATGCGGCGCTGAATGAGATGAAGTTCGACTGAACGGCAAAGGGGCTCCGCGGACCCGACGAGCGAACGAGAGAACCCCGAGGTCCGGCCGATGCGAATGGCCGGCCACGAACTGCAGCGAGGTGTCAACGTGGACTAGGCCGTGTTGATCAAGTGGATTTGGCGTCGCGTGGGTGACTCTTGAACGGTGATGCGACACGAGATCTCTGATG
>NZ_JBSJZH010000038.1:0-5520 GCF_054798215.1 Microbacterium sp. GXF6406
ATAGAGAAGTTGCCCTTCGGGCCTGGTCGTGAGGCTGGGTCGTGGGAGCATCCGATCCTTGAGAACTCAACAGCGTGCACTTGTCAAATGCCAAATTATTCCTCGTCGGTCTTCGGACTGGATGAGAATTCCTTTGGATCAAAGACCAACTGTCTTCGGATGGTTGGCAACGGATAGTCAGCAATGATTTATCTCTTTGGTCAGCATCAAACTCGCTGCGTTCACCTTATTCCGGTGTTCGTATGCATTTCTTTTTTACGGAGAGTTTGATCCTGGCTCAGGATGAACGCTGGCGGCGTGCTTAACACATGCAAGTCGAACGGTGAAGCAGGAGCTTGCTCTTGTGGATCAGTGGCGAACGGGTGAGTAACACGTGAGCAACCTGCCCCTGACTCTGGGATAAGCGCTGGAAACGGCGTCTAATACTGGATACGAGACGTGGCCGCATGGTCAACGTTTGGAAAGATTTTTCGGTTGGGGATGGGCTCGCGGCCTATCAGCTTGTTGGTGAGGTAATGGCTCACCAAGGCGTCGACGGGTAGCCGGCCTGAGAGGGTGACCGGCCACACTGGGACTGAGACACGGCCCAGACTCCTACGGGAGGCAGCAGTGGGGAATATTGCACAATGGGCGGAAGCCTGATGCAGCAACGCCGCGTGAGGGATGACGGCCTTCGGGTTGTAAACCTCTTTTAGCAGGGAAGAAGCGAGAGTGACGGTACCTGCAGAAAAAGCGCCGGCTAACTACGTGCCAGCAGCCGCGGTAATACGTAGGGCGCAAGCGTTATCCGGAATTATTGGGCGTAAAGAGCTCGTAGGCGGTTTGTCGCGTCTGCTGTGAAATCTGGAGGCTCAACCTCCAGCCTGCAGTGGGTACGGGCAGACTAGAGTGCGGTAGGGGAGATTGGAATTCCTGGTGTAGCGGTGGAATGCGCAGATATCAGGAGGAACACCGATGGCGAAGGCAGATCTCTGGGCCGTAACTGACGCTGAGGAGCGAAAGGGTGGGGAGCAAACAGGCTTAGATACCCTGGTAGTCCACCCCGTAAACGTTGGGAACTAGTTGTGGGGTCCATTCCACGGATTCCGTGACGCAGCTAACGCATTAAGTTCCCCGCCTGGGGAGTACGGCCGCAAGGCTAAAACTCAAAGGAATTGACGGGGACCCGCACAAGCGGCGGAGCATGCGGATTAATTCGATGCAACGCGAAGAACCTTACCAAGGCTTGACATATACGAGAACGGGCCAGAAATGGTCAACTCTTTGGACACTCGTAAACAGGTGGTGCATGGTTGTCGTCAGCTCGTGTCGTGAGATGTTGGGTTAAGTCCCGCAACGAGCGCAACCCTCGTTCTATGTTGCCAGCACGTTATGGTGGGAACTCATGGAATACTGCCGGGGTCAACTCGGAGGAAGGTGGGGATGACGTCAAATCATCATGCCCCTTATGTCTTGGGCTTCACGCATGCTACAATGGCCGGTACAATGGGCTGCGATACCGCGAGGTGGAGCGAATCCCAAAAAGCCGGTCCCAGTTCGGATTGAGGTCTGCAACTCGACCTCATGAAGTCGGAGTCGCTAGTAATCGCAGATCAGCAACGCTGCGGTGAATACGTTCCCGGGTCTTGTACACACCGCCCGTCAAGTCATGAAAGTCGGTAACACCTGAAGCCGGTGGCCTAACCCCTTGTGGGAGGGAGCTGTCGAAGGTGGGATCGGTAATTAGGACTAAGTCGTAACAAGGTAGCCGTACCGGAAGGTGCGGCTGGATCACCTCCTTTCTAAGGAGCATCTGACTCTTCGGAGTCCAGAACCCAGTTCGAAGGCGTATGTTCTTCGCTGGGAGCTCATGGGTGGAACATTTGACATGGCATCACGGATGCGCAGGTTTTTTAGTACGTCACTTCGGTGGCTGGAACGGGGATTTGTGGGGATGTGGTGTCTGCACGCTGTTGGGTCCTGAGGGACCGGATGCGCCAGGTTTCTGGTGTTGACGAACCTCAGGCCCTTTTGCTGTTTCCGACTTTGGTTGGTTGCGGGGAAGGGACCGCCCGTACTTTGAGAACTACACAGTGGACGCGAGCATCTTCAGCATGAACCTTCGGGTTTGTGTTGTGAAAGATGATCTTAAAGATCATTAGTCAATTTTTTGACGATTCGAACTCATGTGATTTCAAGTCTTTAAGAGCAAACGGTGGATGCCTTGGCATCTGGAGCCGAAGAAGGACGTAGCAATCTGCGATAAGCCTCGGGGAACTGATAAGCAAGTTTTGATCCGAGGGTGTCCGAATGGGGAAACCCCGCTGGGCGGCGTGCCGACCTAGTGACTCCCGCCTGAATATATAGGGCGGGTAGAGGGAACGTGGGGAAGTGAAACATCTCAGTACCCACAGGAAGAGAAAGCAACCGCGATTCCGTTAGTAGTGGCGAGCGAAACCGGATCAGGCTAAACCGAGTGTGTGTGATATCCGGCAGGAGTTGCATGTTCGGGGTTGTGGGACTCACCAGTCATCTCTGCCGAGGTGGCGACGTTACAGAAGCGTATAGACGAACGGTCTTGAAAGGCCGGTCATAGAGGGTGCCAACCCCGTAGTCGAAATGCGTGTTCTGGCGTGGAGAGTATCCCAAGTAGCACGGGGCCCGAGAAATCCCGTGTGAATCTGTCAGGACCACCTGATAAGCCTAAATACTCCCAGATGACCGATAGCGGACAAGTACCGTGAGGGAAAGGTGAAAAGTACCCCGGGAGGGGAGTGAAATAGTACCTGAAACCGTTTGCTTACAAACCGTTGGAGCACCCCTGGTAGGTGTGACAGCGTGCCTTTTGAAGAATGAGCCTGCGAGTTAGTGATATGTGGCGAGGTTAACCCGTGTGGGGTAGCCGTAGCGAAAGCGAGTCTGAATAGGGCGATTCAGTCGCATGTCCTAGACCCGAAGCGAAGTGATCTATCCATGGCCAGGTTGAAGCGCGTGTAAGAGCGCGTGGAGGACCGAACCCACTTAGGTTGAAAACTGAGGGGATGAGCTGTGGATAGGGGTGAAAGGCCAATCAAACTTCGTGATAGCTGGTTCTCTCCGAAATGCATTTAGGTGCAGCGTTGCGTGTTTCTTGCCGGAGGTAGAGCTACTGGATGGCCGATGGGCCCTACAAGGTTACTGACGTCAGCCAAACTCCGAATGCCGGTAAGTGAGAGCGCAGCAGTGAGACTGTGGGGGATAAGCTTCATAGTCGAGAGGGAAACAACCCAGACCACCATCTAAGGTCCCTAAGCGCGTGCTAAGTGGAAAAGGATGTGGAGTTGCTTAGACAACCAGGAGGTTGGCTTAGAAGCAGCCACCCTTGAAAGAGTGCGTAATAGCTCACTGGTCAAGTGATTCCGCGCCGACAATGTAACGGGGCTCAAGCACGCCACCGAAGTTGTGGCATTGATATTTTTGGTAGGCCTTCGTGGTCCAGCCGTATTGATGGGTAGGAGAGCGTCGTGTGGCCAGCGAAGCGGCGGTGTGAACCAGCCGTGGAGGCTACACGAGTGAGAATGCAGGCATGAGTAGCGAAAGACGTGTGAGAAACACGTCCTCCGAAAGACCAAGGGTTCCAGGGTCAAGCTAATCTTCCCTGGGTAAGTCGGGACCTAAGGCGAGGCCGACAGGCGTAGTCGATGGACAACGGGTTGATATTCCCGTACCGGCGAAGAACCGCCCAAGCTAATCCAGTGGTGCTAAGTATCTGAATCCCACGTGACCGGATCCTTCGGGTGATGGCGTGTGGGCCTAGCGTACGACCCCATGCTGGTGCGGTTAGCGTATTAACAGGTGTGACGCAGGAAGGTAGTCCATGCCAGGCGATGGTTGTCCTGGTGCAAGTGTGTAGGCCGAGTCGTAGGCAAATCCGCGACTCATACAGGCTGAGACACGATGCGGATAAAAAGTGGATGATCCTATGCTGCCGAGAAAAGCATCGACGCGAGGTTCTAGCTGCCCGTACCCCAAACCGACTCAGGTGGTCAGGTAGAGAATACTAAGGAGATCGAGAGAATCGTGGTTAAGGAACTCGGCAAAATGCCCCCGTAACTTCGGGAGAAGGGGGGCCATCCACTTATACGGACTTGCTCCGGAAAGGGTGTGGTGGCCGCAGAGACTAGTGGGTAGCGACTGTTTATTAAAAACACAGGTCCGTGCCAAGTCGCAAGACGATGTATACGGACTGACGCCTGCCCGGTGCTGGAAGGTTAAGAGGACCGGTTAGCCGCAAGGCGAAGCTGAGAATTTAAGCCCCAGTAAACGGCGGTGGTAACTATAACCATCCTAAGGTAGCGAAATTCCTTGTCGGGTAAGTTCCGACCTGCACGAATGGCGTAACGACTTCCCAGCTGTCTCAACCACGAACTCGGCGAAATTGCAATACGAGTAAAGATGCTCGTTACGCGCAGCAGGACGGAAAGACCCCGTGACCTTTACTACAGCTTGGTATTGGTGTTCGGTGTGGCTTGTGTAGGATAGGTGGGAGACTGTGAAGCCATGACGCCAGTTATGGTGGAGTCATTGTTGAAATACCACTCTGGTCATATTGGATATCTAACTTCGAACCGTGATCCGGTTCAGGGACAGTGCCTGGTGGGTAGTTTAACTGGGGCGGTTGCCTCCCAAAAAGTAACGGAGGCGCCCAAAGGTTCCCTCAACCTGGTTGGCAATCAGGTGGCGAGTGTAAGTGCACAAGGGAGCTTGACTGTGAGACTGACAGGTCGAGCAGGGACGAAAGTCGGGACTAGTGATCCGGCAGTGGCTTGTGGAAGCGCTGTCGCTCAACGGATAAAAGGTACCTCGGGGATAACAGGCTGATCTTGCCCAAGAGTCCATATCGACGGCATGGTTTGGCACCTCGATGTCGGCTCGTCGCATCCTGGGGCTGGAGTAGGTCCCAAGGGTTGGGCTGTTCGCCCATTAAAGCGGTACGCGAGCTGGGTTTAGAACGTCGTGAGACAGTTCGGTCCCTATCCGCTGCGCGCGTAGGAAGTTTGAGAGGATTTGACCCTAGTACGAGAGGACCGGGTTGAACGAACCTCTGGTGTGTCAGTTGTTCCGCCAGGAGCACCGCTGATTAGCTACGTTCGGGATGGATAACCGCTGAAAGCATCTAAGCGGGAAGCCGGCCTCAAGATGAGACTTCCATGCCCCTTGTGGGTGAGAGGCTCCCAGCTAGACTACTGGGTTGATAGGCCAGATGTGGAAGTGCAGTAATGCATGCAGCTGACTGGTACTAATAAGCCGATGACTTGATAACACTTCGAATCCGAGAGGGTTTGATGCTCCGCGTCCACTGAGTGGTTCTCGATGTACGGTCGAGGACTACATAGCAATGTCTTTGTTATGTGTTTTTGTTGAAACATCAATAGTGTTTCGGCGGCCATAGCGTGAGGGAAACGCCCGGTTACATTCCGAACCCGGAAGCTAAGCCTCACAGCGCCGATGGTACTGCAGGGGGGACCCTGTGGGAGAGTAGGACACCGCCGAACTTCTTTT
>NZ_JBSJZH010000039.1:0-5429 GCF_054798215.1 Microbacterium sp. GXF6406
GATCCTCGAGGACCTCGACCCCTACCCGCCGAACCTCACCCGGCGCGCCTCACCCCCCACCGAATGTCCGAAGAGCCACATTGGGAGCGAGCAGAAATCATCTATATTTGTTAATGGCATACGCGGGCCGATATGGCCATTTGTTGCCACGTACGCCTTTTGATTTCCACGATGGCAGTTTCGAGCCACACCATCAGCTCACGGACATCTGGATCGATGGTGGCGTTGGATTCATTGGTTGGTGGCGCGCGGGTGGAGGATGGACATACCACCTTGATTGAGATAGCCAATGACGCCTCATAGCCCCCAATTCCCCGGAACTGATCGCGCGTAGTTGTCGATGCCGATTGCTTCGAAGTGGCGCTTGGCTGCCTTGATCTTGGCGAGCTCTGAGGGGCGGAGCTTCGAGTCGTCGAGTGTGCTCTTGGTCTCGCGGATCATGTAGATCCTGTCTTCGCCTTCTTCGTGCTTGATGATCGCCCAGTCTGGGTTGTACGGACCGACTGGCGTGTCAATCTTGAACTTGGCTGGGAGTTTCATGAAGAGCTTGATGTCCTCGCGTGAGTCGAGCAGTTCTGCGAACTGACGCTCCACATCGGAGTCAAAGACCACGTAGTCGAAGTCGGTTTTCTGGGTGTCTTGCACCTTATACATCTGGTCCAGGAAACGGTCCTTCTCTTCCAGCCCATCCCTCTGCAGTTCTCGTAGTTCGTAGACGGAGCCGGCGATTCTTTCGTACTGGATGCCCTCGACGACGATCTTGGCGAGCTCGCTCTGCACGATGCGCTTGGCCATCGCGATGAAGTCGTTGGGGTTGCCAATGAACTCACTTAGCCGGCCACAGCCAATGAGGATGTCAACGATGGTGTGCCGGGTGAGCGAGGTTGCTTCCTGGAGTTCGGTGATGATGTCGGGGAGGTCGTAACTTCCCGCGAGATTCGTCGATCGAGTACCGAGTTCTCCACCACGGGCTCCGCCTCTGAGGACCTTGACACCTGCGCGAGTGATTTGGATGCGCAGCGGCTCGATACTCGGTGCGTCTTGGATCGCTTTGATCGTGTTGGTGATGAGCTCGTCGCGATTGACGTGGACTCGGTAGGTAGTCTTCTGGCTGATCGTGTCCCAGAAGTCTTCAAATTCTGGGGTGGAGTAGAGCTGCTTATTGAGCCTGCGCGGCTGGCGTTTACTGGCAGGCTTCACATACGTGCCGATATGGGCACGATCGATCAACTCGACGATGATCGGCTCGGCCCAGACGAGATCAACCGGCAGCCCGAGGCTGAACCCGAGTTGGTTGGGCTGGAACTTCGCACTGACCTTGCCCTCGCCGTCAATGATCCCCGTGTGCCGGAGATGCTCCCACACCTGGAGCGAGCGCTGGTAGCCGAACTGGTCGTCGGTTGGCGTACCGCTCTCGTCCTGCAGCGGGATCCTCGAGAACTCGGCTTTGCGCAGCTTGCCGATCTCGACTCCAGCCTCCTTGTACTCCTTCTGCAAGGCATCCGCGAACTGCGAGTAGGACTCGTTCGCCACGACAGTCAGAGTCGCAATCCCACGGTCAGCGACTCGGGTAAAGCCGTCGTCGGTCTTCGCAACTGGGAGACGAAGTCCACGGCCCAATGTTTGCCGGCGCTCCGTTTCGGCCCCCATCTCACGTAGGGTGCAGATCTGGAAAACGTTCGGGTTGTCCCAGCCCTCGCGCAAAGCCGAGTGACTGAAGATGAATCGCACTGGCTCGCGTTCGTCGAGCAGCCTCGCCTTGTCTTGCATGATCAGTTCGTACGCGTCGTCATCTGCCTTCGTAGTACCGGATGAGTCCTGGGCCACGACAACCCCGCCTCGCTTCTTGATATGCGAGAAATACGCCCGACGAAGTTCAGCGGGCTCCTGCGGCAGCAACTCCTGGTAGCGCGTGGACTTGGCACGCTCCTGAATGAAGACTTCGTCGAACCACTGTGCGAAGTTGCCGTTCGCGTTCTCGTTGTTCGTGCCATCACCGAGATAGCTGGCGACTTTGTCGACGAAGAATAGGCTGAGCACCTTGATGCCCTTGGCACGCAGCATCGACTCCTTCCGCAAGTGCTCACGGACTGTTTCGCGGATCATCTCCTTGTAGATCGCGTCGGTCGAAGCGCCGATGGTCTCGCCCTCGTAGAGAACACCGTGGGTCGTGAGGTCGACGTGGGCGTGCCCCTCGAGGCTCATCTCAGTGATGCGCCAGCCCTCGTAGATCGGGTTGTTGGTTAGGCGCGCGTCCGACAGTTCCTGGTGTTGCTTCACGTTTACGATGCGTCGCTCAAGCGAGCCATCGGCTTTGCGGCAGGAAAGCTCCAGTCGGGCCGACCACGACGGCTCACGCCGCACCTCGACCAGCTTGATATACGGCGTCGCATCGGCACCCTGCTGGGCCACCTCGGCTACAACGATCTGCTTCACCAACCCGAGGTCGTGCGCGTCGACCGGGTCGAGCCGGTATACGACGTTGCGCTGCTTCTTGTGGGTCGCGCTGTAGCGCAGCGTGAACACCGGGTCGAGTTCACCGACCGCGGACTGCGACAGTTGCGACTCCATGTTCTGTGGCTCGTCCATGATGACGACCGGATGGGTCGCCTTCAGGTAGTCGATCGGGCGCAGGCCGTTCAGCTTGTCGCGTGTCTGGTGGATGATGCGGGTGTTCGCGTTGCCACGGATCGAGTCAATCGTCATGATGAGGATCTGCACGTTCGTGGACGTCGCGAACGACTGGACCTCCTCGGCGCTCTTACCGCTATAGATCGAGGCATCGAAGGTGATGCCCTGCGGCTTGTAGAGGTTCTCGAAGTGCTCGCGCATGAGCCGGATGCTCGTGCTGACACCCTCACGAATCGCCACGCTGGGCACGAGGATCACGAACTTCGTGAAGTTGTAGCGGACGGCCAGATCGAAGATCGTGCGCAGGTAGACGTAGGTCTTACCCGTGCCGGTCTCCATCTCGATATCGAAGTCGAGCGCGTCGCCTGCTAGTGCCGGCGCCACCTCAAGGCCGTTGCGATCCTGCACTCGCTGCAGGTTCGCGAGGACCAGGTCGCGGTCAAGCACGAGGCTGTTGCCGACTGCGCCGACTTCCTGCGTCAGGTCGATGTCAAGCACCGACTGATCCGAGTCGGGCAGCACCGCCGCACCACGCAGGGTCGTGACCAGCTTTTCTGCATCCTTCGGCTGCCCATCGAACAGGTCGACCACGGACGCGATCGCGTCCAGCTGATACGGCTGACTCGCGTCGAACTGGAATCCTGATCCGCTCGCTGTGCTGTTCTTCATACTCAGGCCGTCCAGAGCTCAATGCCCTTGCTCTTTGCGAGCTGGGCCAGGTTGGTCTTGAGTTCGTCGTCGCCCTGGAAGGCATCCTCGAGCACGATGATCCGCGTCGGAGACTCGTCAACGAGTGCACGGAGCTGCTCGAGCGTCGGCTTGACGTGCTCGTTCAGGTACGCCAACACGGCAACATCTCCGTCACGGTCACGCACAAGCCGGACATCGAGACCACCGACCTCAGCAGGCGAGATCGCCTCAGACAGCGAGTAGCCCTGCTTGAGCAGGATCTCGGTGAGCAGATCATCGGCAGTCGCGTCATCGGTCGCACTGTCACGCAGGCTCAGCAGGTGCTGCTGCAGCGCGTCCTCCTCAACATCGCTCGACAGCCGCCACTTGGCGAAGTTCGTGTCCGAAAGTTGATAGGTACGGAAAGCTGTGTCGAGGGCTGGGCTGACCAACGACTCGTTGATCCTGTCACCTGCTCCTGAAATCCTGGCGCGACTAATCTCGGAAATCTTGGCGTACCCAAGCGACCGAGCTTCAGAATTTTCCGGAGTGGGTTCCGGCAGCTGGACGAGAATAAAGCGGCGCGATCCACCATCGAGCGCGTTCTGTGCCATCACCGCCTGGGCAGTAGTCCCGGAACCCGCGAAGAAGTCCAGTATGACGGCTTCCTTATCTCCCCCGATTCGCACAAGGTGTTGTATCAGACGCACTGGCTTTGGGAAGTCAAAAACTCCAGTTTGGCCGATCGCGCTCTCCGCCTCAGCTTTACCTGTTCGCGTCACACCAAAACGCTCCTCGGCCATTAGTGACCGAGGACGAGCGCCCTCCGATTGATAGTTCTTTGTGTAAACAAAACCTCTCTCAAAAACAAGTGATGCGTAGTCGTTCTCCACCTTGTCGCGGCCCCACCGCCAACGTGCCGTCTGCGACTTACCCACAGGTTGTTCGGGAACATATATCTGTCCGTCAGGCCCCTGAATTGGAAAGTCCAGGGAGGCAACGTACCCTAGTGTCTTTGAATCAAGGCGGACGAGCGAGTATCGACCATGCTCATCCTGTCGGTTATACGAGGTTGTTACGGCCGCTTGCGTGTCCAAATTGAAGCCAACACCGTCGGCGCGACGCGCGTAAACAAGCACATATTCGTGCTCAACGACTGCAAATTGCGAGTCGTTCTTCCCTGTACCACCCTTTTTCCAGACGAGCTGACCAGCGAAGTTAACTTCGCCGAACACCTCGTCGCAAACTTTGCGGAGATTCGCTATTTCATTGTCATCAATACTGATGAAGATCAAGCCGTCATCGGTGAGCAGGTTCCGCGCGAGCTTGAGGCGGGGGTACATCATGTTCAGCCAGTTGGAGTGGTAGCGACCTTCGGTCTCGGCATTGGTCGTGACCTTCTTGCCCTCCTCGTTGACCTGGCGCGTCCATTCGAGGTAGGTGTCGAGACCCTCCTTGTAGTTGTCCGGGTAGACGAAGTCCTTGCCGGTGTTGTACGGAGGATCGATGTAGATCAGTTTGATCTTCGCGTGGTAGTGCTTCTGCAGGATCTTGAGCACTTCAAGGTTGTCGCCCTCGATGAAGACGTTCTGCGTCGTGTCCCAGTCCTTCGAGTTATCGAAGTCGGGCTTCAGCGTCGCCGTGGTCGGCTCCTGCGCGGCACGTAGGGCGCGCTTCTTGCCGGGCCAGAACAGCCCGAAGCGCTCGCTGCTGTCGGCCGCGTCGCCGTCGAGCAGTTCTTTGAGCTTCTCGACATCCACCTTGCCGTCCGCGATGGCCTCGGGAACCAGATCGGCAAGCTGCGCTGCCAGCTCGGTCTGGAAGTTCGGTGTAGTGGATGGTGTTTCGTAGATCTCGTCAGCCATTCGGGTGATTCTCTTTCATGATTTTAACAATTTGCGTCGGGTTTGTGAATGACCCGTGGTTTATGGGCTCTTCGTAATTGAAGGTGTAGTCGGGGTGCGCGCGGCGATTGGTGGATAGGGGTCGAGGTCTTCCAGGATGGAAGTTCCTACGCTGTCCACCGGAAAGACCTCGACGTGTTCCACGCTACCTTTGCCGCGCCCGATCTGACCACCTTCTGTCGCCTTGACGAGCTCGGCCTGCAAGCTGTCGGGCAGCGCCTGGAG
>NZ_JBSJZH010000004.1:0-142712 GCF_054798215.1 Microbacterium sp. GXF6406
GCATCTCCGGTGAATACTTCCTGTTCATCGTCTTCCATCCTTGCTTGAAGAACGGAACGAAAGTCAGGCCGATTCAGCCAGCACTACTGGAAGCTCGTAAAACAGAACCTGATCTGATGCCTACTGACGACCAAATCCGCGCAACCCTCGAGAACGCACGCACGATCGAGATCCTGGCCTCCGTAGAACATACGCGGTGGGCTCACTGGCAAAAATACGTGCACGACCAAGGTCAGCGTCAGCGCGATGGCTCGTTGCTGCTCCCAGCCGAACTAGTCGCTCGATGGGACAAGCAAATAGCCACCAGCTACCCAGATCTATCGGACGAGGAACAACAGAGCGACCAAGACCAGGTGCGTCGCTACTTACCCGCCGTCATCGAAGCGTTGACCAAAGCCAAAGACGACATCTAGCTCTGCGTTTTTAGCGACAGCCACCGTCGCGAATCACAGCGACCGCATGACACGCCGGTTGGAGACCTGCCGAAACCGCCTGCCGAAACCCAACGCGCCGAAAGGGCCGGCTCGACGTTTTCGGCAGGGTACGAGCGTGCCGCGCTCACCTCGAGGTTTCGTCGAATGATTGCGGCTACGTCGTGGCGTCGTTGTTGTCACGCACGAGCTGCCGGATTCGTAGAACGATGGCCGTAGCGAGCAGCACCATTGCGGCGACGGTCAACCACAGGGTCGGCGTCAGACCTCCGAGAAGAATCAGTACCGCGACCGTCAGGGCGAATGCGCCGACGATGCACGGTAGGTTGCCAGGCATGGGCACCGATTCTGCGACCGGTATCGCGCGCCGCTTGCGGGCGGTTGATCGTGCGGTCGATATCGGGTTCGCCATCTTGCTGGTTGTGTGCGGAATCCGATATTTCAGCAGGCATCCGCTCGAGGGCGTGGGCATCGCGGCGCTCGTGCTCGCCATCGGCGCCGGCGTGAGCTATGCGGTCGCCGTGATCGGCAAACGTGCGAGTGATGCGTCAACAGGCCTCGACGTGATCGTCTCCCGGCAGGGGCTCGGACTGCTCCTGGCTACGGGCTTCTGGCTGCCGCTCGTCGTGCTCGCACCGTCGTTCGGCTGGTGCGGGTTCGCGCTGTTCTTCGCCGTGCACCGGGTCATCCGCGGGCGCCTCGCTCTGGTGATCTCCGCCGTCATCGTCGTCGCGGTCAGTGCGGGCCTCTTCCTCATGTCGAACGGCGACGACCTCGGCCTCGTGCTCGGGCCGTTCTTCGGCGGCCTGATCCTCGCCTCCGCCTATGCGTCGCTCGACCGCGCGCTCGATGAGCAGCGGATGCTGATCGACCAGCTCGTCGAGACGAGAGCGCAGCTCGCGCGTTCGGAACGCGACGCCGGAGCCCTCGCCGAACGCGAACGCGTCGCGAGCGAACTGCACGACACCGTGGTGCAGCGCACGGCGACCGCGCTTCTCATGCTCGAATCCGACGGCCTCCGCCCCGGCGAGCAGAGCGCTGCGGTCAGCGGAGCCCGCGATGCGCTGCGCGAAGGGCTGATCGAGACGCGCCGACTCCTGCACGGCCTGGCGGATCCGCGAACGGATGTGGTGTCGCTCACGGCGGCGCTGCGAGCGCAGTCAGCGGATGCCGGTGCGGAATTCTCCGTATCGGGCGTCGAACGCGACGTGCCCGAAAAGGTCTTGCACGCGCTCCAGCGAGTGGTGCAGGAAGCGCTCACGAATGCGAGCAAGCATGCGCGCGCAGCATCCATCCACGTCACCCTCACCTTCTTCGACGAGGAGGTCGGCGTCGATATCGCCGACGACGGCATCGGCTTCGACGCGGACGATCGGACGAGTCGGACAGAACCTGAAGGCCCGCAATCGGGAGGCTTCGGCATCCGGGCGATGCGCTGGCGCATCGAGTCCCTGGGCGGTGCGCTGACGATCGAATCGTATGCCGGCGAAGGGGCCGTCATCGCAGCCGTCATCCCGACGACCGGAGGAGAACAATGATCCGAATCCTGCTTCTGGATGACCACCCTGTGCTCCGCCACGGCGTGCGAGCGGTGCTCGACACCCAGGACGACCTCGAGGTCATCGCCGACGTCGGAACCGTCGCGGAGGCAGCCGCAGCCGCCGACGGGATCGACGTCGCTCTCGTCGACCTCGACCTCGGCGACGACCTGCCCGACGGCATCGATGCGATCCGTGCGATCCGGGCTGCGAACCCGAAGACGCAGGTGCTCGTCTTCACGGCATACGACTCCGATGCCGACATCGTGCGGGCTCTGGATGCCGGTGCCGCCGGCTACCTCGTGAAGGACAGCCGTCCGGCCGAACTCTTCCGGGCCATCCGCACCGCAGCCCGCGGCGCCGGGCAGCTCGACGGCCCGATCGGCGAGCGGCTCCTCGAGCGCATCGACCGGCCGGAAGAGGCGCTGACCGCCCGGGAGCTCGAGGTGCTCGCCCTCGCCGCGAACGGCCACTCGAACCGTGATCTCGCCCGCGAACTGCACCTCAGTGAGGCGACCGTGAAGACGCACCTGCACCATGCCTTCACCAAACTCGGCGCCGACAACCGGCAGGCCGCGATCTCCGTCGCCATCAAACGCGGCATCATCCGCCTCTGACGCTCAGGCTTCTGTCAGGCGGCTTCAACTGATCGGTTGATGTGCCTGTTCTTCCCGATTCCTAACGTGGAATGCATACCCGCTCCAGGAAGAAGGAAGACCATGACGAACCGTACGATCCTCACCGCATCCGTCCTCACCGCCGTCGCGCTCGGCGCCATCCCCGCCGGTGGCGCGATCGCCGCCGAGCAGACATCCGCTCCGGCATCCGTCACGGCGGCGGCCGCAGCATCCGGATCCGACCTGCTCTCCGGCACCCCCTGGGAGACCACCGGCGCCGTCGACCAGGATGGCGAAGACGTCGCGCTCACCGACGAGAACGTCGCGAACTTCGTCGGCTGGGCCTACTACAACACCGACGGCACGTTCACGATGTACAACCTCGACGACACCCCGAAGATGCAGGGCGACTGGGCCGTCTCGCCCGATGCCTCCGAGCGCACGCTGGTTGCGAAGGACGACGCCGGCGAGGTCATGTTCGAGCGGGTCGTGCCGATCACCGAGTTGACCGAAGACGTCTTCACCTACCGTGTCATCCCCGACGAGACCGCCACCGACGTCTACTACGACATCATCCACACGCCCACCGACCACCCCGAGCCCGGAACGACCGCATCGGTCGATGAAGCCGAGACCGACGAGGATGCCGAGACCACCGCTCCGGCGGATGCCGACGCCGAAGCCGACGCCGAACTCGCGGACACCGGCAACGCCGGCCCCGTCGTCGCGGTCGTCGCCGGAGTGATCGTGCTCCTCGGCGGTGCGGCACTGTTCATCACTCGCAAGGTGCGCCGCACCCGCACCAACTGAGTGACCCAGCAGGGCCAGGCCGCGGAACACCCCCTCCCTCCGGCACCCCGCGGCCTGGCCCCTTCTCACCCGTGCTTCTCGAAAGGACTCCGACCATGAACACCCGATTCCTCCTGGCGACGGCGGCCACGGCATCCATCGCCCTGCTGCTCGCCGGATGCGCGGTCGCCGAGCCCCGACCCGAGCCGAGCATCGCTGCCCCGGCCGTCGACGATGCCGAACAGCAGGCGATCGACGAAAAACTGATCGCCGCGGCCTGGGCGAACGACATCGACGAGGCGACCCGTCTGATCGACGAAGGCGCCGACGTGAACGCGAAGGACACCACCGAGCAGAGCGCCTACCTGATCGCCACGAGCGAGGGATACCTCCCGCTGCTCGAGCTCACCCTCCAGCACGGCGCGGACGTCGGCAGCCTCGACTCGTGGAACGGCACGGGGCTCATCCGCGCCGCGGAACGCGGTCATGCGAACATCGTCGGACGGCTCATCCAAGCAGGAATCGACCAGGACCACGTGAACAGACTCGGCTGGGTGGCGCTGCACGAAGCGCTCGTCTTCGCGAAGGCCGAACAGCCCGACGACTACATCGACACCGTCCGCGTGCTCGCGGCAGGAGGAGCAGACATGACGATCCCCTCAGAGCAGGACGGGCTGACGCCCCTCGAGCTCGCCCAGCAGAACGGGCTCGACGCACAAGCGCGGATCATCCGGGCCGCGGTCGATTCAGAGGCGGATGCCTCCGACGCCGACCGTCGCCTCCTCGACGCCGCAGAAACCGGCGATGCGGATGCCGCGGCTCTCGCCCTGCGCGCCGGCGCCGACATCGAGGCGCGGAACGATCTGCAGCAGACGCCGCTGCTGCTCGCCGCGGCGAACGACCGCGTCGACGTCGCCCGGCTGCTCGTCGCTCTCGGCGCCGACCCGGATGCCCTCGACCACCAGCACGACACCCCGTGGCTCGTGACCGGTGTGACCGGCAGCGTCGCGATGCTCGAAGCGCTGCTGCCCGCGAACCCCGACATGACGATCCCGAACCGCTTCGGCGGCCTCTCGCCGATCCCGGCGGGGGAGCGCGGCCACGCCGCCTACATCGAACGCGTCGCGCAGACCGATGTCGACCTGAACCATGTCAACAACCTCGGCTGGACGGCCCTTCTCGAAGCCGTCATCTTCGGCGACGGATCCGAACGCTACGTCGACATCGTCACGACGCTCGTCGATGCCGGCGCCGACATCTCCATCCCCGACAAGAACGGCGCCACGGCGCTCGACCACGCCCGCGACCAGGGCCAGACCGGGGTCGTACGGGTGCTGGAGTCCGCCGGTTGACGAGTGCGGCGGGTGCTGACCGTGCCGCTGCGGGTGCTCTGGGAGCATCCGCAGCGACATGTGCCGGGCGGGGCCGGTTCGGCGGGGTGGGGCGCGGAGATATTCTGAGGGGATGACCATCGGTGAGGCGATCCTCGGATTCACGGTCGTCGCCGCGATGCTCACCGTCATCCCCGGTCTCGACACCACGCTCGTGCTGCGCTCGGCACTCGTGCGCGGCCGGGCGGATGCTTTCGCCACGGCCCTCGGTATCGTGAGCGCCGTGCTGCTCTGGGGCGCGGCCGCCGCTGTGGGCGCTGCGGCGCTGCTCGCGGCATCCGAGGTGGCGTACCGCATCGTCACCATCGGCGGGGCGGCCTACATGGCCTACCTCGGGGCATCGATGATCATGCGCAGCTTCACCCGCACGGCGCTCGCCGTCGACGAGACCGCCCAGCCCGTGCGCGGCTCGTCGTGGCGCTCGTTCGGCACCGGCGTCGGCACGAACCTGCTGAACCCGAAGATCGGCGTGTTCTACATCGCGACGATCCCGCACTTCATCCCGCCCGATGCCGCACCGCTGGCGATGGGTCTGCTGCTCGCCCTCGTGCACGATGCGCTCGGCATGATCTGGTTCGCGCTCATCATCTTCGGGGCGGTCTGGGCCCGCAAATGGCTGGCGAGCGCCCGATCGCTGCGCATCATCGACCGGATCGCCGGCAGCGTGCTCATCGGCTTCGGTGCGAAACTCGCCCTCGAGCAGCGCTGAGACGGGCGGTACGCCGGATCCCCGTGATCCGTGCCTGAAGCGTGCTCCAACCCCACGCTTCAGCGTGTTCGATTCTGAAAATGTTTGCGCCAAATCAGTCAGAAGTCTTCACTTTTCAGCGCTGACCTGACTAGCGTGTGTGCGGAAACATCCCGTCGGCGCTGCTCGGATGCGCCGGAGGGTACCCGCGCACCACTCGAAGGAGAGCAGCCCGTGACGCACGAGAGAACCAGAAGATCCGTCCGGCCCCCGAAACTCCTGGCCTCCGCGCTCGTCGGGACGCTCATGTGCGGCGGGATCATCACCGGCGGCATCCTCCCGGCATCCGCTGCCGACCTCATCGACGTCCCGAAGACCGACTACGAGCTGCTCGGTGTCTCGAGCGAGTCCGACGCCTGGCCGGCACCGCCGGCACTCGACGGCACCGCGCTCGCCGCATTCGACGGCGACTTCACCACGCAGTGGACTTCGCGCTACGCCGACGAGGCGCCGTTCCCGCACTGGCTGGCCCTCGACCTGCAGCAGTCGCTCTCGATCGCCGGGGTCGACTACTCCGTGAAGCAGGGGCAGAAGGTCGCGGCGTCCGAGGTCGCCGTCTACGTCACCGACGACGCCGAGGCCGCCGCAGGTTCGCCCTCCGACGGTCACTGGGGCGATCCGGTCGCGACCGCGACGCTCAACGCCCCAACCGCGGATGACGAGCAGCAGCGCATCGAGTTCGACGAGGCCGTCACCGGCCGGTACGTCGCCTTCGAGATCCGCACCGCGCAGGGCACGACCGGCGGCGGGATCGGTGAGCTCTCGGTGCTCTCCGATGAGGCCGTTCCGGCGTTGCCGGAGCCGGAGCCGGAGCCCGATCCGGAGCCCGAAGAGCCCGGCGAACCGATCGGCGACGTCTTCGAGATCTCTAACGGCGGCACGACCGCCATCCTCGCGCAGGGGTTCCCGACGATCAGCGGCTACCGGGTCGGCGACGCCGAGCTCGGCGGACAGACCGGTTACTCGAAGTGGGTCGTCGACGGCGCCGAGCGCACCGCGACGACGACAGCTGAGGCCGAGGAGGACATCGTCCGCTACGTCTCGGTGCTCGACGGCGTCGACGTGACCATCCGCAGCGAGATCCGCGTCGACGACGCCGGCGTCGTGCGCTTCGAGGTCACCGAGGTCGACGGCACCGTGAACACCCTCGGGCTGAGCGGGAATGCGTTCCTGACGGCATCCGTCGGCGACGGCGAGGTCGTGCTCGACCGCACCGTCGTCAGCCCCGACTCGCGCACCTCCGCCGATGAGCATCTGCCCGTCACCGCCGAGACGGCGAAGGCATCGGCGAACGCGGCCTATGCGTTCCTCGGCGACGGCGACCTCGTCGGCGGCGTCGTCACGAACGCCACCACCCAGGCGAGCAACGGCACCGCGTCCTGGAACACCCGTCTGACCACGTCGGTCTCGGGCACGGGAGCCGCGATCGGCTCGAGCGCTTGGCTCATCAACCCGACCTCGGCCATCGACGAGCGCGTCGTCGAGCACGAGTTGCCGCGCGTCACCGTCGTGCTCGCGACAGACCGCAACGACGACGGCTCCGTCGACTGGCAGGATGCCGCGATCGCGCAACGTGAAGCGACTGGCGCCCGGTACGGCGGCGAGCGGGTCGCCGACCGCGTCGTCAACCGCATCCCCTTCAACTTCGCCTCGAGCGCGACGAACCCGTTCGACCTCGTGCTCGACAACACGCAGCGCATCGCGAACCAGACCGACGGCCTCGGCCAGTGGGTGCTGAACAAGGGCTTCGGCAGCGAGGGCCACGATTCTGCGAACACCGACTACGGCGGGAACTACAACGAGCGCGCCGGTGGGCTCGACGCGCTGAACGAGCTCGTCGAGCAGGGCAAGGCTCTGAACGCCGACATGTCGGTGCACGTCAACGCGACCGAGGCGTACCCGCAGGCGAACTCGTTCGACCCGGCGACCCTCACCGGCAGTGCGCCGTTCAACCCCGGATGGAACTGGCTGGATCAGTCGTTCTACATCGACCAGCAGAAGGATCTCGGCCAGGGGCTCGTCCTCGACCGGTTCCAGCAGCTCGCCGACGAGGTGCCCGGGCTCTCCGGCGTCTACATCGACGTGTACTACTCCAACGGCTGGGTCGCGGAGGAGCTCGCCGATGAGCTCAACGACATGGGGCTCGAGGTCGCCACCGAATGGGGCGACCGCTTCGTCGACAACGCGGTCTGGGCGCACTGGCCCACCGACCTGAACTACGGCGGCGTCGAGAACAAGGGCATCAACTCGACGATGGTGCGCTTCATGCAGAACGGCGAGGCTGACATCTGGAACGCCGATTCCCTGCTCGGCCACCAGGACCTCGTCGACGCCGAAGGATGGGCCGGCAACAGCAACTGGGATGGCTTCATCGGCAACGTCTGGGAGGTGAGCCTGCCGACGAAGTTCGTGCAGCACTTCGACCTGCTCAGCTACGAGCAGGACGTCGCCGCCACCCTCACCGACGGCGTCGAGATCACGATCGACGACGGCGTGCGCACGATCACCATGGGCGGCGCGACCGTGCTGCGCGGCGACTCGTACCTGCTGCCGTGGCAGTCGCTCGAGTCGAGCGACGAGACCGGCAGCCCCGTCGACGCCGACAAGATGTACTTCTACTCGGCATCCGGCGGCGAGCACGCCTTCGACCTCACGGCCGCCTTCGCCGGCGCCGAGGAGTTCGTCGTCTACGAGCTCACCGATCAGGGGCGCGAGCGGGTCGGCACGGTTCGGGCATCGGATGCTGCGCTCACGCTCACCGGCGAGGCGGGCACCGCCTACGTGGTGGAGCCCACCGCGGCATCCGCCCGCGCAGCCGTCGAGTACCGCAGCGGCGGCATCGAAGACCCCGGCTTCAACGCCGGAACGCTCGACGCCTGGAACCCGCGCGGCGACGTCGGTCTCGTGCGCACCGACGAGGGCGGCCGCAAGGCCGACCCGACCGGCGACAACATCGTGGTGCTCGGTTCGGGCGAGGCGTCGATCTCGCAGCGGCTGACCGGGCTCACCCCCGGCGAGCGCTACTCGTTCTCGGCGCAGGTCGAGATCGAGGCGACCGAGCAGCGCAGCGTCACGATCGCCGCCGATACCGGTGCGGGGACTGCCGAGCGCAGCTGGAGCCTCTCGCCGACCGTGAACTACATGCGCGCCGATTCGAAGGCGGCGCTGCGCTATCAGCGCGCTTCGGTCTCGTTCATCGCGCCCGAATCCGGCGAGGCCGCGGTCTCCATCGCGGCCGCGGACGGCGACGCCGCGGTGTCGATCGACAACGCCCGCGTCATGGTCGACACGACCGGCCCCACGGCATCCGGTGCGGTGTACTCGAACGACTTCGAGGGGAATCAGCCCGGCTGGGGGCCGTTCGTGAAGGGCGATGCCGGCGGCATCGAGGACCCGCGCACGAGCATCTCGCAGCGCAATGATCCATACACCTCGAAGGAGTGGCGCAACACCGCGGCGCCGCACGCGAGCGGTTCGGTCGCAGGCCTCGCCGTCGACAGTGTGCTCTCGGGCGATCATTCGCTCATGTCGAACAGTGAGAACAACGGCATCGTGTACCGCACGGATCCGACGCTCGTCGACCTGCAGGCCGGGCACACCTATGAGATCGCGTTCGACTATCAGGTCGGTGCGACCGGCTCGTACCGCTGGCTGCAGGGCGTCGACACGCTCGCCGACGGCGACGTGCGGTCGACGACGCTGCAGGCGACTCCTCTCGAGCAGGCGCTCGAGACGACGAGGTTCTCGCACGAGCTCACCGTCGGATGCGGCGACGCATCGTGGGTGGGCCTGGAGCGCATCGGCGGTGCTGCGGTGAGCTTCGTCCTCGACGACTTCACCGTCACCGATCTCGGCGAGACCCCCGGCGGCACGGCCTGCGCGACGGTCTCGGCTCGCGACGCGGCACTGGCGCCGGGCGTTCCGACGGTCTTCGAGACGACGTTCACGAACGCCGAGGAGATCGCCGTCGAGAACGTCGGCGTCTCGCTCGACGTGCCCGAGGGCTACGAGGTGCTCGTCTCCGGCGGCTCGTCGAACCTGTTCGACGAGGTCGCCGCGGGAGAATCGGTGACGACCGCTTGGCTCGTCACCGCGCCGGCGGATGCCGCGGGCACGAGCGCCCGCATCGGCATCTCTGCGACGTACCTCGCCGACTGCGACGTGCGCACGACGACGGTGACGGTGAATGCCGACGTCGCTTCGCGCGCCCGCATTCCGAACAGCCAGATCTCGGTGACGGCGAGCTCGGAGGAGAGGGGTGCCGGGGTGAAGGAGGGCCCGGCCGAGCTCCTGCTCGATGGCGATGCATCGACCATCTGGCACACGCAGTACAACGGCGCGAGCCCGACGTATCCGCACGAGCTCGTCTTCGATCTCGGCTCGATCGAACAGGTCGAGGGCATCGCCTATCTGCGCCGCCCGGCGAACCGCAACGGCCCGATCAAGGGGTACACGGTCGAGGCCTCGACCGATGGCTCCCAGTATGCCGTCGTCGCCGAGGGGGAGTGGGTCGACGGCGCCGACTGGCAGGACGTCCTCTTCGACGCCGTCGACGCGCAGTTCCTCCGTGTCACGGCGGTCTCGCCGATCACCGACGGCACACCGTTCGCCGCCGCCGCGGAGATGGCCGTCTACGGAACCCCGTCGACGGCGCCCGCCGGCCACGCCCCCGCGGCGCGGCCGGATGACGAACTCGGCGACTGCGACACCGCGGTCGACCCGCTGCTGATCCTCGGTTCCTCGTCGGTCGCGGCCGGTGGCACGGTCTCGACCGAACTGAGCGGGTTCGCGCCTGATTCGGCGGTCTCCTTCTGGCTCGATGACCGGCGTCTGGCGGGCTCCGCTGTCGACCGCGACGGAGCACTGCGCACCGACGTCCTCATCCCCGCGGATGCAGCAGCCGGCGACTACACGCTGAGCGTGCGCGACGCGGCGGGGGAGACCGCGGCATCCGCTGCGCTCGAGGTGACCGCGGCTGAGGAGCCGACAGGGCCCGAGGTCGTCCTCGGCGTCGACTCGGTGCGCGCAGGCGGCTCGATCGATGTGCAGCTGCGCGGCTTCGACGCCGGTGGCGCGGTGCAGCTCTGGCTGCATTCCGACCCGGTGCTGCTCGGCCAGGTGGTCGTCGGTGCAGACGGCACGGCACTGGCGACGGTCACCATCCCCGTCTCGACCACGGCCGGGCAGCACGCGCTCGTCGTGACCGACGCGACCGGTGCTGAGATCGCCCGGGCCGATCTCATCGTCAGCGCTGCGGTCGATGCGCCGGACGGCGGCTTGGCGATCACGGGGCTCGACGGAGCACGTCTCGCGGTCGTGCTGCTCGCGGCGATCGCCGCGGCAGTCGTCGGGATGCGTCTGCGAGTTCGCTCGCGCCGCGGAGTCTGACCCCGCGGTGACGACGGTGCGGTCGCCCTCGGGCGACCGCACCGTCGTCGTGACCGGCGGTCAGTCGAGCGCCTCCCGCATGACCTCCGCGAGTACCCGGTATCCCTCCGAGGAGAGGTGGATGCGGTCGCCGCTGTCGTTCGCGGGCAGGAGGCGCGTCGCATCGGCGGGGTCGGCGACGGCTGCCGAGAAGTCGAGCACATCGTCGTAGAGGTGGCTCGACAGCATCCATTCATTGGCCGTCGTGCGCACCGATTCCCGTTCGGCGGTGTACGCGGCGACGCCGTTGAAGGGGGTCATGGTCGCGCCGATGACCTGCAGTCCGGCGTCGCGCGCCTGCTGGACGAGGGATTCATAACCCGCGATGAGCTGCGGTGCGCTCACACCGTCGCCGACGTCGTTGATGCCCTCGAAGAGCACGACGGTCGTCACGCCCGGCACGGATGCGACGTCGTAGTCGAAGCGCTCGACCGCGCTCATCCCCCGGGCGAGGGTCGTGGACGTCGAGTCGATCGTCACCCGGTTCGACGAGATGCCGGCATTCACGATGCCGCGCTGTGCGCTATCCGCGTGCAGGCGCTGCGCGAGCTGAGCGGGCCAGCTGGTGAAGCCATCGCGGGTGGATCCGAAACCATCCGTGATCGAATCGCCGAGCGTCACGGTCGTGCCCGAAGCGGTCGCCGAGATGACGTCGATGCTCTTGAGGAAGAAGAACGACGTGGAGGTCGTCGTGAACGGGGCCTCGGCGCTCGAGGACGCCTGGTCTCCCGCGGCGATGCCGTTGGATGTGAACGCCATGCTGTGGAACGTCGACGTGGGCACATCGCCCTGCACATAGACGCTCACGATGAGGTTGCGGTCGGGCGAGATCGCCACGTTGACCGGGTCGCTGATCACTTCAGCTCCGACGGGGATCGTCACGCTCGTGCTGCCGCCGAACCGCACGGCGGCCGGCGTGCCGGTCGTCGACAGGCCCATCGCCTGCGGTGCGACCGAGGCGGCGCTGATCGTGAGGGGCGCGCTGCCGAAGCGGTTCGAGAACGTGAGGCGCTGTGCGTTTCCGGTGACCGTCGGGCGAACGACCATGCGCACGGTCTGGTCCGAGAATGCGGGGCCTCCGGCGGTCAGCGAGGTGCCCCAGGCGGCGACACGGGCGAGGCGGTGGGGTGCGATGACCCACCGCTGGTCGGCATCGCCGGTTGTCGTCGCCGAGACGACGCCGGTTGCGGATGCCGTGAGCATCCGCCCGCTCGCCCGGTTCTGCACCTGGAAACCGGTGCCGTCGGCGACGACCTGCCAGAGCTGGGCATCATTGCCCGTGCAGCTCTGCTGTGTGAGAGCGCCGCCGGTGGCCGCGGCATCCTGCAGGCAGAGCCCGCTGTTCACATTGCTGATGCGGTGAACACCGGGGGAGACCTGCGCGAACCACCAGGACTGGGCGGCCGAGCCGCGCTCCGCGGAGGTGATGGCGCGGGCCCCGGCGGAGGTCGAGATGCCCGCGATGTCGAGTTGGGCATGCGAGGGGGAGGCGCTCAGAGAATAGGCGCCGGGGGTGATCCGCACGGGTTCCTGCGCCGGTGCGGCCGCTGCTGTGCTCAGAGCCACTGCTCCCATCATCATCACGGCGGCGAGTGCCGCCGACATCCATCGCTTCATGTGCGCTCCCTCGTGTCGGTCACGACGTCGCGAGCGGGTGAAGCGTCGTCGATTCTGACAGCACAGTAGCAGGAGATCGGACGTCAGATGTCTAATGGCGAGAAAGAGGCGCGACGCGATCAGCCCACGACGAAGCGCACCGTGTTCCCCCAGGGGTCCGCGGTGACGAGAGCGGGGCCCGACGAATCGTTCTCGATGCCGGCGTCCGTCAGCCGGGAGGCGATGTCGTCGATATCGGATGCGGCAGGAACCGTGACCGTGAGCGCGCGGAGGCCGGCGGTCTCGCCGCGCTCACCCGCGCCGCTGCTCTGCCATGTGTTGGTGGCCACGTGGTGGTGATAGCCGCCGGCCGAATAGAACAGGGCTCCATCGCTCACGGCGGTCACATCGAAACCGAGAACGCCGGAGTAGAAGGCGCGGGCCTCGTCGAGGTCCCCGACGCGCAGGTGCACGTGGCCCATGGTCGCAGGGCCGTCGGCGTCACCGGTGAGGTTCTCGTCGATGAACTGGTTCGGGTCGAGGAAGGCGCTGCCCATGACGACCTCGCCGTTCTCCCACACCCACTCGTCCTCGGGGCGGTCGATGTAGAGCTCGACACCGTTGCCCTCGGGATCGCCGATGTAGAACGCCAGGCTCACGGCGTGGTCGGCGCTGCCCTGATAGGACTGCGGGGATAGCTGGGCGACGGTGACCAGCGTCTGCGCGAGAGAGGCTGCATCCGGGTAGAGCAGCGCCGAATGGTAGAGCCCTGCGCTCGTCGGATCATCGGCCCCACCCGACGTCGCGGTCAAGCGGATCAATGACTCGTCGTGCCCGAGCGAGACCGACTCATCCGACTGCTCGAGGATCTCGAGGCCGAGGATGTCCCGGTAGAAGGCCGTCATCGTCGGCAGGTCCTGCGCGGCGATCTCGATCTCGCCCATGGCGGTGGCCTCCGGAAGCCGCGCGGCGGGATCCGTGATGACGGGGCCGGCTTCAACGGGCTCCGACGCCTCTTCCGATGCTGGCTGGGCCATTGGTTCGGCCGGTCGGTCGGAGAGTGCCAGTCCGATGATGAGGACGGCGATGGCCGCGATGATGATCGTCGAGCCGAAGATCCATCGAGCGGTCGAGGAGAGGCGAGGGCTGGTCTGGGCGGTCACATCGGGGTGCAACGACCGTTGCCGCGGAATTGTTCCCGCGGCAACGAAGTCGTGTGCTGATGGTCGGGATCAGTACCAGTTGACGGCCTGCGAGTGGCCCCAGGCCGAGCACGGGGTGCCGTACGCGCGGGAGATGTAGTCCAGCCCCCACTTGATCTGCGTCGTGGCGTTGGTGGCCCAGTCGTCGCCGAAGCTGGCCATCTTGTTGCCGGGGAGCGACTGCGGGATGCCGGTCGCGCCGCCGTCGTTGTTATAGGCCTGGTAGTTCCAGTTCGACTCCTTGTTCCACAGGGAGTTCAGGCACGAGAACTGGTCGGCGCCCCAGCCGTACTGGTCGGCGGCGATCGTCTGGGCCGTGCGGCGAGCGCCGTCCGGCGTGTTCGCGGCGGCGAGGGCAGCGGCGGCCGCTTCGGCCGCTGCGGCCTTCTCGGTGGCGGCATCGATGCGGCCACGAAGGGCGGTGGTCTGAGCCTCGACGAGTTCGGTCTGCATGGACATGGCGGCGGTGGCCACGGCGTGCGCGAACGCGTCGTCGGCATCGGTCGCGCCGTCGAGGGCGCCGACGAGTCCGTCGGTCTGGATCGCGATGGGCTCGGCGCCGAGGTCGAGATCGGTGGATGCCGCGTCGAGAACTGTGGCGGCGGCGGAAGTGAGCGCAGCCCGCGCGGTGGTCGCGGTGACGGCGCCGGTGGCGGCGTTCAGCCCGACCTGCGCGCTTTCGGCGATGGTCGTGCGAGCGGATTCGGATGCCGCAGCGGGTGCGATGCTGGCGAGTCCGAGGGAGGCGATCAGGCCCAAGGCGAGGCCGGCGGTGACGGTGAGGACGGCGGTGCGGTGACGGGGCGTGGAGAGCGAGTGGGTTTCGAGCATGACGAACGTAACGATCCTTTGAGGTATCCGAGAGCCGCGTCGTGGCGGCAGTCGCGCCGTCGGGATGGGCGCGCAAGGTAACGATTCTGCATCATCCCGGCTGAATGCTTGATCCGTGAACGCTGGATGTGCGGTGTGAGCGCCCTCGCTCGATCGTCGTATGCGCCCCGCTCAGCGGTCGGGGAGCTCCCCGCCGTGGTCCCGCACCATCGCGCGCAGACGCCGGAAGACCTCGGGGGTCGCGATGCCGTCGTGCTCGAACTCGTTCGTCACCCAGTTCTGCGCGTTCCCGACCTTCGAAAGGGTGTCCAGCTGCAGGCCCGAATCGACGTACATATCGTCGAAGTACACCGCCGCGGCCAGGGGTACTTCGTTGGCGGCCAGTCGGTCGAGGTCGTACAGCGCCGGCCACTCGCCGCGCTCGTGCAGGGCGTGCACGGCGGATGCTGCCGGGCGCAGCAGACGCACCTGCTCGAACATCCAGGGGAACGACATCTCGCCGGTGAACAGCAGCGGCCTCTCGGCAACGCCGAACTGCGGACGCCGGTCGCGCTCGCGCTGCGCCGACCAGGCGGTCGCGCCGCGGGTGCCATCGGCGTAAATGCTCTCCTGCAGCGACCAGTACAGCGGGCCGCCGGCCGAGGACGTGCGCGCGTGGACGCCGGCGAGGAACGCCTCCGAGAGGCGGCCGGGCCGGATGAAAGCCTCATCGATCAGCCAGTGCATCCGCTCGAAACCGGGCTTCATGCCGAAGTCCGAACCGAGCGACTGGAAGCGCTCGACGGTGAGCCGGTCGCCGTCCGCGAGGTGCACGTCGCTGCCGGCGAGGACGTCCGCGATCGCCGCCACCGTGTCGACATCGTGCGGGAAGCGGCGACGGTACTCGGCGTTCTTCTGCTCGGTGCGGGTGAACGTGCGCCGGTAGACCTCGTCGACATCGGCCGGGATGCCGGGGATGCCGCCGCACACATACGACGCGGTGATCGCCTCGGGCGCGTAGCTGAGATAGGCCATCGTCAGCCATCCGCCGTAGCTCTGCCCGAGCGTCGCCCAGCGGCGGGAACCGTAGACCTCGCGGCGCACGAGTTCAAGGTCGCGTACGATCGAGTCGGCGCGGAAGCAGGCGAGGAATTCCCCGCCGCGCTCGCCGCGTTCGGCGATCATGGTCGCCTCGAGCGGGGTGCTGCGACCGGTGCCGCGCTGGTCGACGAGAACGATGCGGTAGTCCTTCAGCGCCTCATCGATCCACCCGGACCGGCCGGTCGGGCGCGGGTTCGCACCTCCCGGGCCACCCTGCAGGAACGTCAGCAGCGGCAGATCCTGCGTGCGGCGATCCGGGTCGACGAGTTCGCGCACGAAGACCTCGATCTGCTCACCCTCTGGATCGTTCCAATCCAGGGGAGCGGGGAGCGTCTGCTCGCGCACGAAGATTCCGGGCAGGTGGTACTCGATCACAGCGGTGCGCGTCCTTCTCTTGCAGTGGGCTCCGGCGCGAGTCTAGCCCGCCTGCGCGATGGCATGCCGCCAGCGCGGCACCACGAGGGGGCTCTTCGATTCGGGGTCGAGGATCACCCGAGCATCCAGCCCGAAGACGTCCGAGACGAGCGATTCGGTGATGACCTCGTCCGGCGATCCGGTCCTCACGATCATCCCGTCCTTCATCGCGATGATGTGGTCGGCGTAACGGGCCGCCTGGTTGAGGTCGTGCAGCACGGCGACGAGGGTCGTGCCCTGCGCGCGATTGAGCGATCGGCAGAGCTCGAGCAGCTCGATCTGGTGGTTCAGGTCGAGGTAGGTGGTCGGCTCGTCAAGGAGCAGGATCGACGTTTGCTGCGCGAGCGCGACCGCCATCCAGACGCGCTGACGCTGGCCACCGGAGAGCTCGTCGACGAGGCGTCCGGACAGCTCGCGGATGCCCGTTGCGTCCATGGCCTGCGCGACTGCCACCTCGTCCTCCGGCGACCAGGGAGTGAACAGGCGCTGGTGCGGGTAACGACCGCGCGAGACGAGGTCGATCACACGGATGCCGTCCGGGGCGCTCGGCCCCTGCGGCAGCAGGCCGATCTCGCGGGCGATGGTCTTCGTCGGCATCCGATGCACCGATTGCCCGTCCAACAGCACGCTGCCGCTGCTTGGCGGCAGGAGCCGCGTCAGGCTCTTCAACAGTGTCGACTTGCCGCACGCGTTCGGCCCGACGATCACGGTGAACGCGCCGTCCGGGATCGACACCGAGACCTCGGCGCAGATGATCTTGTCGGCATATCCCAGGGCGGCTTCGTGCACGCGCAGTCTGGTCATTTCTTCTTTCCCTCTCGCAGGAGAAGCCACAGGAAGTACAGTCCGCCGATCGACACGGTCACGATGCCGACGGGCAGGGGGGAGTCGGGATGGACGCGCTGCGCGATCACGTCGGCGAGCAGCAGGAGGAAGGAGCCGACCGCGGCGGTCGGTCCCAGTGCCAGGCCGTCCGAGTGCACGAGGCGACGCGCGATCTGCGGCGCGGCCAGCGCGATGAACGAGATCGGACCGGCGGTGGCGGTGGCGACCGCGGTCAGGCCGACGCCGATGAAGATCGCCGTCACCTGCAGGCGGCGCACGTTCTGGCCGAGCGCGGTCGCGAACGGGACGCCGATCCGCGTCAGCCGCATGGGCCGTGCGAGCAGGCACGCGGCGCCGATCAGCAGCACCGAGCATCCGAATGCGGTGAGGAACGCCGGCCAGGAAGTGCCCGACAGGTTCCCGGCGCCCCACAGGCTCGCCATGATGGCATCCTCGACGGTCGCCGTCAGCAGGATCCACACGTTCACCGATGCGAGCATCGCGCTCACGCCGATGCCGACGATGATGAGGCGCACGCCGCGGATGGAGCCGCGCTGAGAGGCGAGGAAGAACACCACGAACGCGGTGACGACCCCACCGGTCAGGGCGCCGACCATCGTCGCGGTCGCTCCGCCGCCCAGGAGCAGCATCACGACGATCGCGCCGGTGTAGCTTCCCGTCTGGAATCCGATCACATCGGGCGAACCCAGCGGGTTCGCGGTGAGGTTCTGGAAGATCGCGCCGCTGAAGGCGAGGCATGTGCCCAGCAGGACCGCCATGAGGATGCGCGGCGCCCGCCATTCGAGCACCACCATGTTCGTGTAGTCATCGCCGAGGCCCACCAGCGCGCGTGCCGCCTCGAGCGCCGTGATCTGGGCGGAACCGGTGAGCACGGCGATGAATGCGAGGGCGACCGTCGCGATCCACAGGCCGGTGCACAGGCGCGCGGAGCGCGCGTCGACGATGAGGAACGGGCTGCCTGACGGACCGATCCGGTGCATCCGGCGGCCGAAGTCGAGGGCGGTCATCATGCCTCCGAGACGCGGAATCGGCGGACCATCGCGATGAGCACCGGGGCTCCGATGAACGCGGTGACGACGCCGACGGGGACTTCTCCGGCGATGATCACGCGGCCGACGACGTCGGCGAAGCCGAGCACGATCGGAGCGATGAGCACGGAATAGGCCATGATCCAGCCCTGGTGCGGCCCGACGATCATGCGGGCGACGTGCGGCGCCAGCAGGCCGATGAAGCCGATCGGGCCGGCGGCGGCGGTCGCGCCGCCGGCGAGCAGAGCGATCGCGATGAGGACGACGAGCCGGATGCGGTTCGGATGCGCGCCCATCGCGACGGCGGATGCCTCGCCGAGGGAGAGCACATCCAGCGAGCGCGTGCTCAGGGCTGCGATGACGAGGCCGACGATGATCAGCGGGGCGATCGACCAGGTCGCATCGAGCGGCTGCGAGGCGGTGGTGCCCGCCGACCAGCCGCGCATGCGCTGCAGCACATCGGAGTTCGTCAGCAGCACGGCGGACGAGAACCCGGCGAGCACGGCGCCCAGCGCGACGCCGGACAGCGTCATGCGCACGGGGTTGCCCCGGGCGGCGCCGGAGTTGCCGATGATGAACACCAGCACGGAGGTCGCCAGGGCGCCGGCGAACGACCACCACATGTACTGCGAGATGCTCGTGACGCCGAAGAACGCCAGGCCGACCACCACGGCGAGCGATGCGCCGGCGTTGACGCCGAGGATGCCGGGGTCGGTCATCGGGTTGCGCGTGACGGCCTGCATGAGGCCGCCGGCGACGCCGAGCGCCGCACCGGCGAGCAGGATGAGCACGGTGCGCGGAACGCGGGAGAGCCAGACGGTCTGCGAGATCGGGTCATCGGCATCGGGGTGCGCAAGCGCGTTCAGAACCTCCGTGGGAGGGATGCTGCGCGAGCCGACGAGCATGCTGGCGATCAGTGCGAGAGCGCACAGGGCGATCAGCGGGATGAGCAGCAGGCCGCGTCGCGGTGCGCGCGCGTGCGGCTCGGTGCTCGGCGGATCCGCGGCGGCCGGCGTTGCTGCCGGCGCCGCGGATCCGCGCGAAGCGGAATCGATCGACATGGATCGGTCAGGAGACCTTGTCGGATGCCGTGACGAGAGCCGTGAGGTCGTTGAGCCACGCCGCATAGTTGCTCGAGGTCATGGCTCCCTTGGAGCCCCAGGCGCCGAGCTGATCGGCCTTGACCGCGGGGAGGACGTCCCACAGGTCGGTGGTGAAGGCGTAGTCGTCTCCGTAGCCCTCGATGAGGATCACGTCCGCGTCGTAGGAGGAGGCATCCTCCCAGGCGATCTGACCCCAGGGGTTCCCGGTCGCGGGCGGCTCGGCGCCGACGATCGTCGCACCGAGCTCTTCGAGCAGGTCGGCCTGCACGAAGCCGACGCCGGTGTAGAGCATCTCCTTCGACGGGCTCGTGAGCATGACGTTCAGGCCGGTGCCGTCGATCGCCGCGCGGAAGGATTCCTTGGCCTCGGCGAGGTCGTCATCGGAACTCGTGATGGCGTCGGAGGAGACGTCCGCGCCGAGGAATTCCGCGACCTCGCGCACGAAGGCGATGCTCTCGTCGACCGAGGTGCCCTTGGGCAGCGGGATGAAGTCCGCGACACGGGTCACCTGGGCGTTGACGTCCTCATCGAACCAGGACCATCCGTCGGCCGTGCCCTGGCCGATGATGGCGTCCGGGCGCAGCTCGGCGACCTTCTCGACGTCGATCTCTCCGTCCTTGCCGACGAAGTCGATGCCGGAGGTGTCGATGTCGCCCATGACGAACGGGTTCTCGCAGTCGAAACCGAAGAGCGCGTCGGGCTCGAGGCCGTACTCGTGCAGGGCGCTGTGTGCGTAGCAATCCATGACGAGGCTCGCGGGTCGGGTGTCGAACGATAACTCCAGGCCGTCGATGCTGGGGTGCGCGAACGTGACGCCGTCGGCGCCTTCCGGCGTCTCCGCTGCGGAGCAGGAGGTGAGCAGCAGGGCCGTCGCGGCGAGGCAGGCGGGGAGGATGAGGCGGCGGTTCACAGAAGACCGTTTCTGTCGATGGGGAGGGACGCGACGACGTTAGCACGACCTAACTAAGGTGAGCCAAACCTTAATCCAGAGGGTGCTATTCGACGAGCTTGCCCTCGGAGGAGACCGCATGGATGAGGGCGGCGATCTCCGCGGGAACCGGCGGGATCTCCTCGCGGGTCACGCCGGCCGTCGGCGACCAGACGAGATTGACCTGCAGCGTCGGGTCCTCATCCGGGAAGTCGCTGCGGTTGTGGCATCCGCGGGTCTCGCGCCTCTCGAGCGCCGCTTCGAGCGTCGCTCGTGCCGCGAGCGCCGAGGCCTTGAGGTCGAAGGCGTGCGCAAGATCCTGGAAACCGGCGATGTCGGGATGGATGCCGATGTCCTCCATGCGCCCCTCGATGAGGTCGAGGTCGGCGAGCCCCGCGCGCAAGCCCTGCTCGGAGCGCACGACACCGGCATGCTCGGTCATGGTGTTGCGGATCGCGCGCTGCAGCGCGCGCACATTCTCGCGCCCCTCCGACGCCAGCAGGCCTTCGATCTCGGCCCGCGCCATCCCCACGGCCTCCGCCGACCGGCGCTGCGCGCTGAGCCCCTGGGAATGGGCGATCGCGGCCTGCCCGACCAGGCGCCCGTAGACGAGCAGCTCGATGAGCGAATTGCCGCCCAGGCGGTTTGCGCCGTGCAGGCCGCTCGAGGCCTCGCCGATCGCATAGAGCCCGTCGACATCCGTGCTGTGGTCATCCGGACGCACCCAGACGCCGCCCATCGAATAGTGCGCCGTCGGTGCGATCTCGATCGGATCGGTCGTGATGTCGAGCATCTGCAACTCGAGCATCGTCTGGTACACCCGGGGGAGCCGGGTCATGATCGTCTCGCGCGGCAGGTGCGAGACGTCGAGCCAGACCCCGCCGTTCGGCGTGCCGCGCCCCTCGGCGATCTCGGTGTAGGCCGCGAGCGCCACCCGGTCGCGCGTCGACAGCTCCATGCGCTCCGGATCGTATCTCGCCATGAAGCGCTCGCCGCGGGCGTTGCGCAGGATCCCGCCCTCGCCCCGGGCGGCCTCCGAGATGAGGGTTCCCGCCGCGTTTTCGGGTTCGATGATCCCGGAGGGGTGGAACTGCACGAGCTCGGGGTCGCGCAACCGGGCTCCCGCGTCGGCCGCGAGGCGGAACGAATCTCCCGTGTTCTCGTCGCGTCGCGATGAGGTGCGGCGCCAGATGCGGTTGTGTCCGCCCGCGGCGAGGATCACGGCATCCGCATGGATCAGGTATCGCGTGCCATCGGCCTGATCGAAGCCGTAGGCACCGAAGACCGTGTTCCCCTCGACGAGCAGGCGGGTGATGTAGACGCCGTCGAGGATCGGGACATCGAGCTGCTCGGCGCGTCGCACGAGCGTGCGCTGGATCTCGAGGCCCGTGTAGTCGCCCGCGAACGCCGTGCGGCGGAAGGTGTGTGCGCCGAAGAACCGCTGCGAGATGCGGCCGTCGTCCTCGCGGGCGAAGTCCATGCCCCAGCGCTCCAGGTCGCGGATGCCGCGTTCCGCGCCCCGCGCGACGATCTCGACGGTGTGGGGGTTGGCCAGGTAGTAGCTCTCGGCGATGGTGTCGGCGGCGTGCTGCTGCCAGGTGTCATCGGGGTCCATGGTCGCCAGCGCGGCGTTGATGCCGCCCGCAGCGAGCGAGGTGTGCGCATCGTCTCGGTGTCGTTTGCCGACCGCGAGCACGTCGACGCCGCGCTCGGCGACCTCGATGGCGGCGCGCAGGCCGGAGCCGCCCGTGCCGATCGCGAGCACGGTGGTGGAGATCTGTCGTTCGCCGGCTGCAGCAGTCATGGGCTCCACGCTAGAAATGCGCCGCCGATAACTCCAATGCATAATCCGACTGCTGTTGATACGCTGAAAGCATGAATCTCGAGCAGCTCCGCGGCTTCGTCGAGATCGCCGAAGTCGGTCATTTCACGCGTGCCGCCGAGAACCTCCATCTTGCACAGCCGAGTCTGAGCCGCCAGATCTCCGCTCTCGAGGTCGAGCTGGGCAGTGAGCTGTTCCATCGGGCCCGCGGCAATATCTCGTTGACCGCTGCGGGGGAGACGCTCCTTCCCCGGGCGCGACGCATGCTGGCGGATGCTGAAGCGATCCGCTCCGAGATGGCCGAGCTCGCGGGACTGCAGCGCGGGCGCGTGCGCCTCGGGGCCGCACCCACGCTCTGCATCAGCCTGGTTCCCGAGGTGCTGAAGACTTTCCACGCAACCCATCCCGGGATCGATCTGCAGCTGATCGAGGGCGGATCGAACCGGCTCATCGAGGAACTCGCCGGCGGCACGGTCGACATGGCGCTGATCACGATCTCGGAGCGCCTCCCGGGGGCGGGTGCGTCGCTGGTGCGCCGCCCATTGCTGAGCGAGGAGCTCGTCGTCGTGTCATCGGCTGCGCAGCCGGCAGTGGGGGAGGGGCCGATCGATCTCGCGGCCGTCGCCGATCTGCCGCTGATCGCCTTCGCCGACAGCTACGATCTTCGGGCGACGACGGATGCCGCTTTCCGGGCGGCGGGCCTGCGCCCGACGATCGTCGTCGAGGGCGGCGAGCTCAACGCGGTGCTCCGCTTCGTCGAGCGCGGCCTCGGGGTGGCGATCGTGCCGGCCACGGTTCCCGTCGACCGACCCGAACTGCGCTCGGTGCGCCTGGTCGCTCCTGTTCTCATGCGCACGATCGGCATCGCGCACCGCTCCGACGTGAACCCGACGGCTGCGGCGCGGGCCATGTCGCGGGTCATCCGTGAGGCGGCGGAGTATCTTGCGGCCCGAGCCCCCGAGACGCTGCATCTGACGGCGTAGCGCGGGCGCAGCATCCGGAAGTCTCGATTTCGTCTCGTCTCTTGCGCTCCAATTAATAAGTGTGGATTATTAATTAATCCACCGTGCGCGGTGGGCCCACCAAGAGACTCACAGAGGAGTTCAGATGCGTAAGATCATGCGCGTGGCAGCCTTCGCCACGGCGGGAATGGCAGCGCTGGCGCTGTCCGGTTGCGGTTCGAGCGGGAATAACGCGGGCGGCGAACTGCCTGACTCGATTCCAGAGAGCGTCGATGCCGCGGGGCAGAAGCTCACCGTCTGGATCATGCAGGACGACTACAACGACGAATCGATCGCCGCGATGACGGAGAAGTTCGAAGAGCGCACCGGCGCGACCGTCGACGTCCAGATCCAGCAGTGGGACGGCATCGGAACCAAGCTCTCCACGGCGCTGGGCACCTCCACCCCGCCGGATGTCGTCGACATCGGCAACACCCAGGTCGCCGGCTACGCTGCCAACGGCGCGCTCATGGACGTCACCAAGTACAAGGCCGACCTCGAGCAGGGCAATACCTGGCTCGCCGGCCTCGAAGACCCGGCCACCATCGACGGTCAGCTCTACGCCGTGCCCGGATTCGCCGGCAACCGCGCCGTCATCTACAACAAGACCCTCTGGGCCGACGCCGGTGTCACCGCAGCCCCCACCACCTGGGATGAGCTGACCGCAGCCCTCGACAAGGTCCAGGCGGCCAACGACGCCAGCGACTTCTCCGCTCTGTACCTGCCGGGCCAGCACTTCTACGTCGGCCTCCAGTTCATCTGGGATCACGGCGGCGAGATCGCCGTCGTCGACGAGGACGGCAACTGGACCTCGACCGCGAGCGAGAACATCGAGGCTCTCGAGGCCTGGAAGGAATTCCAGGACACCTACTCGGTGGCATCCTCTGACACCGTCTTCACCGACAGCCCCGAGCAGGAGCAGATCATCGCCGACGGCAAGGCCGGCGCGATCGTCGCGACCAACGGTTCGATCAACTCGATCATCGCCGCCAACCCCGACCTGACCGAGGACGACCTCGGCAGCTTCCCGATCCCCAGCCAGAACGGCGACGGCACGCAGCCCGTCATGCTCGGCGGCTCCGACTGGGGCATCGCTGCCAAGAGCAAGAATCAGGAGCTCGCGCTCATCTGGGTGCAGATCGCGACCAGCGATGAGATCCAGGTCGACCACGTCTTCGGCGGCCAGGGCCTCATGCCCAACTCCGTCGAGAACGGCGAGAAGGTCACCGCCGACGTCCCCGCGAACCGCGTCGGCTTCTTCGAAGCCGCGCTGACCTCGCGCGCCACCCCGGCGTCGCCGAACTGGACCGACATCGAGGGAGCCGGAATCCTCAAGGACATGTTCTCCACCATCGCCTCCGGCAAGGCGACTCCGGAGGAGGCCGCGGCGACCTACGACGCCAAGGCCAACGACTACCTGAAGTGACCCACAGGGGCGGGCGCCGATCCTGCGCCGCCCGCCCCTTCTGCACACCTACCCGGAGACCGCTGTGACCCAGACCAAACGCTCGTCGCGTGCCTTCGCCGACCGGCGACTGCCCGCCTTCCTGCTGATGACGCCGGCAGGCCTGCTGCTCACGGCAGTCACCCTCATCCCGCTCGTCGTCATGGTGTGGATGGCATTCACCGACTACGACAAGCGCTCCCTGTTTACCGGGGCGTACGAGATCGTCGGCTTCGCGAACTTCGCCGACATCCTCACCGACTCCGCATTCTGGGGCTCGTTCTTCCGCACCATCTGGTTCACCGCCGCACTCGTCATCGGCAGCCTCGTCATCGGCGTCGGCATCTCGCACCTCATGACCCGGCTCGGCTCGAAGATGCGCACCGCCGTTACGATCGTGCTCGTCTTCACCTGGGCGATGCCGAACGTCGCGGCATCCCTCGTCTGGAACTGGATGTTCCAGCCCGGCTACGGAGTCCTCAACTGGATCCTCACCCAGTTGCGCATCTTCGGAGACATGACTTCCACCGACTGGGGCACGAACACCGCCCTGGCCTTCACCTCGATCTGGCTGCTCGTCGTCTGGCAGGCCGTCCCCTTCATCGCACTGACCGTCTACGCCGCCGAGACCCAGGTCGGCCAGGAGTACAAGGAAGCCGCACGGCTGGACGGCGCCAACGAGCGCCGCATCTACTTCAACGTCACCCTGCCGTTCCTGAAGCCCACGATCCTGCTGATCACGATCCTCTCCGTCATCTGGGACTTCAACGTCTTCAACCAGATCTGGCTCGTCTCCCGCGGCGGCCCGGACGGATCGACCTCGACGCTCGGGGTCTTCACCTACATCACCGCCTTCGTCAGTTTCGACCTCGGCACCGGTGCGGCCCTCGCGCTCATCACTGCGCTCCTGCTCGCCGCACTCACCAGCGTGTACATCCGCCATCTCATCCGCTCGGGAGAGGACGAACTGTGAGCATCTCGACCCCCGCCGCCGCCGCGGAGATCACCGCGGAGGGATCCGCGACCCGCGCCCTCGTCACCGCCGGCTCCACCGATAAGAAGGCCCGTCGCCGCAGCCGCCTCAACGCGCCCTCGCCGATCTCGAACATCATCGCGCTCGTCTTCTGCATTCTCTGGGCCTTCCCGATCTACTGGATGGTCAAGACCGCGTTCACACCGCGCCGCGACGCGCTGCAGGCGACTCCGCAGTTCATCCCGACCAGCCCCACCCTCGACAACTTCAACACCGCGCTGTTCCAAGCCGGCTTCTTCGACAACCTGAAGAGCTCACTGATCGTCGTCAGCGGTGCCGTGGTCTTCGCGATCCTCACCGGCCTGTTCGCCTCGGCCGCGCTGTCGCGCTTCCGGTTCAAGGGCCGCCGCACGATCCTCGTGATGATCCTGCTGATCCAGATGATCCCCGGCGGGGCGACCCTCATCCCGCAGTACCTCGTCTTCAACGAGACGGGCCTGCTGGGAACCTACTTCGGGCTCATCCTCGCCTATGTCTCGGCGACCCTGCCGTTCTCGATCTGGATGATGCGCAGCTTCTTCCTCGCGCTGCCCGCAGAACTCGAGGAGGCCGCGCAGATCGACGGTGCGACGACCTGGCAGGTGCTGTGGCGCATCCTGTTCCCGCTCGTGCTGCCCGGCGTCCTCGCCACCAGCGTGTTCACGTTCATGAACGCCTGGAATGACTACCTCATCGCGTACACGTTCATGCGCGACCAGTCGATGTACACCCTGCCGGTGTGGCTGGCGTCGTTCTCGTCGCCGATCACCGGCACCGATGTGAGCGGTCAGATGGCGGCATCCGTGCTGTTCTCGCTGCCCGTCGTGGTGTTCTTCGTATTCATGCAGCGCAAGCTGGTGACCGGGATGACCGCGGGAGCGGTGAAGGGCTGATGAGCATGCACACGATCATTCCTCGGCCGCGACAGGCGGAGTTCGGGCACGGAAGTTGCGCGCTGACCGGATCCGTGTCCGTGACGGCACCGGTCGAGGCGGCGGACGCCACGGCATTGCTGACCGAGCACCTGTGGGCCGGCGCGCGGGTGCGCGTCGACATCACCGCGGGGGATGCCGGCAGCATCCGCTTCGAGCTTGATGAGTCCCTCGCGGCCGAGGCCTACCGACTCGACGTGGCCGAGGACGGCATTGTCATCGCCGCGGCCGGCTCCGCGGGCTTCCGTCACGGCGTCGTCACCCTGCTGCAGCTGTGCGGCGAGGGCATCTGGCGCGCAGCATCCGCACTCCTGCGCACCATCACGATCCCCGCCTGCCGCATCGAGGACGAACCCGCCTTCGCCTGGCGCGGCGTCATGATCGATGTCGCCCGACACTTCCTGCCCGTGCGCGAGATCCACCGCATCGTCGACCTGCTCGCCATGCACAAGCTCAACCGCCTGCACTTCCACCTCACCGACGACCAGGGATGGCGCGTGCAGATCAACGCCTACCCGCGTCTCACCGAGATCGGCGCCTGGCGAAACCGTACTCAGGAGGGCGCCGCCGATGCGACCGCCCCCGAGGTGATCCGCCCCCACGGCGGCTACTACACGCAGGACGACATCCGTGAGATCGTCGCCTACGCGGCGGCGCGCGGCGTCGAGGTCGTCCCCGAGATCGACCTGCCCGGCCACTCGCAGGCCGCGATCGCCGCTTACCCCGAGCTCGGCGTCCCCGGCTCCGACGGCGCGCAGCCGCAGGTCGAGGTGTACCCGCGGTGGGGCGTGAGCGCCTATCCTCTGAACGCCGAGGAATCCACCGTCGACTTCTTCCGCACAGTGCTCGACGAGCTGCTCGACCTGTTCCCCTCCGCCGACATCGGGCTCGGTGGGGATGAGGTTCCCGCAGGGCCCTGGGAGGCAGACCCCCGCTCGCAGGAGCTCGCCCGCGAGCGCGGGCTCGGCGGCCCGCGCGAACTGCAGTTCTGGTTCCTCGAGCAGCTGCGGCAGCACATCGACAAGCGGGGTCGTCGCATGCTCGCCTGGGACGAGGTCCTCGAGCACGAGGTCACCAGCGACGTCACGGTCCTCGGCTGGCGCGGTGACGCGGGAATCGGCGAGGCCCTCCGCCGCGGCGTGCCCGTCGTCGCTTGCCCCGACAACAAGATGTACTTCGACTACCGCCAGTCGGATGACCCCCGTGAACCCATCCCCGTCGGCGTCGTCGTCGGTGTGGAAGAGGTGTACGGATTCGAACCGGTGCCCGCATGGGCCACGCCCGAGCAGGCCGCGCTCGTGCGCGGAGCGCAGGCGAACCTCTGGGCCGAGCACCTGGACTCCGGCCGCAACCGCGACTACATGCTCTGGCCGCGCGGCTGCGCTCTAGGAGAAGTACTCTGGAGCGGCACCGGAGGGGACTTCGCAGAGTTCTCCGAGCGTCTCGCGGTGCACCTGACGCGCTTGGATGAGCGCGGTGTGGAGTACCGGCGCGCCGATGGCCCGCTACCGTGGCAGGAGCGCCCGGGGGTCAGTTCTCGGGTGCAGAACCAGGCGGAGCGCCAGCAGGAGATCGACGAGCTGACGTCCGCGATCGTTCGGTGAGCGCACCGGGAGAGCAGGACGAGGTGGCAGGACGACGCCCCGGCGATGCCCGCTCGCGTCTGAGCGGGCTGCTGTCGCTCGATTCGGAGGAGCTGCAGGCGCTGCGCCGCGGCCCCCAGCAGCTCGGCGGCGCGGCCCACCGCAACACCCGTCGGCACAACCTGTCGGTCATCCGTCGATTGCTTTTCGGGAAGGGCCCGCAGACGCGCCCGGAGTTGGCGCGCCTGAGCGGGCTCTCGCTACCGACGGTCGGCGCGCTGGTGGCCGAGCTCATCGAGTCGGGGCTCGTGCATGATGCGGGCATCGTCGCCGAATCCCGCGTCGGAAAACCCGCCTCGCGCGTCGCCCTGGACACCACCGGCAACGTGTCGATCGCCCTCAACCTCACCCAGCCGGATCGGTTCATCGGCGCCGTCGTCGATCTCGACGGCGCGGTCGTCGAGCGCGCCGAGCTGGGCATCGAGGGACTCTACGAGGATGCTGCGCTGGAGCGCGTCGTGGAGCTCGTCGAGCTGTTGCTGCAGCGCACGACAGCGCGCGTCGTCGGAATCGGCGTCGCCTCTCCCGGCCTCGTCGACGAGTCGGGGCAGGTGCGCTTCGGTGATCGCCTGCGCTGGCAGGAGATGCCGCTGGCGGAAGAACTGCGCGCACGCACCGGGATCCCCGCGGCGGTCGGCAACGACGTCAACCTCCTCGCGCTCGGCCTCGGCCGATTCCGCAACGGATCGGGACGGGACGCCATCGTCATCGCCCTGGACAACGGCGTCGGCGGCGCCGTGCTCGAAGGCGGAGACCCCGTGCTCGGCGAGCAGTTCGCCGCGGGCGAGATCGGCCACATCACGGTCGACCCCGGCGGAGAGCTGTGCCGGTGCGGGGATCGCGGATGCCTCGACATGGTCGTGGGCGCACCGCACCTGCAGCGACGCCTCGACACCGAGGGCGAGTCTGCGCTGGAGCCGGCCGGGCGGATTCTGGGAGAGACGATCGCCCCGATCGCCATCATGCTCAACATCAACGTCGTCGTCGTCGTCGGCCCCGAGCAGCTCGTCGCCGAGCCCTTCGCGGCGGGCGTCGTCGACGGCATCCGCTCGCGCGTGCGCCCGCCCGTCTTCGACGGCATGCGCATCGAGGTCGAGCCCAACGACCCCGACTTCGAGCTGCTGGGTGCCGCGTCGCTGATCATGGAATCGGAGCTCGGCGTCTTCTGACCCGCTCGATCAGTGCGGGGCGTGGTACTCGGCCTCGCCGCGCTTCCAGTAGCCCTTGACGACCGCCTGGGCGGGATCGATGCCCCAGCGGGCGAGAAGCGCACGCCCGGGCTTGACGATCGACTGCTCGGCGGCGATGAACACGAACGGCGCCTCGCCGACGGCATCCGCCTCATCCAATGACTCCAGGAGAGCGATGAGCTCCGAACCCGCCGGTGCATCGCCGCGGTGCAGCCACTCGACGGCGACGGGAGCCTCGATCTCGACCTCGTCCTCGGCGCCGCGCACCTCGATCACGATGCGCGCCGGCGCATCGCCGATCCGGGCGGCGAAACGACGGATCGCGGGGATCGCGGTCTCGTCTCCCACCAGCATCCACGAACCCGGCCGGCCCTCGATGAGCATCGAGCCGCGGGGACCACCGACGCCGATCTTCGCGCCGATCGGGGCGTTCGCGGCCCACATCGCTCCGACACCGGAGTCTCCGTGCACCGCGAACTCGACCTCGAGCCAGTTCTCACCCCACACGAGAGGGGTGTACTCGCGGCTCGGCGCCGCGCGCAGCTCCTCGACGCTGTCGGGCATCTCCGCAGGGAAGAACAGGCGCATGTGGTCGTCGCATCCGGGGGAATCGAAACCGAAGAGGTCATCGCCCTCCAGGCGCACGCGCACATAGTTCGGCGCCAGACGCTCGCGCGCCGTGAGCGATACGGTGCGGAACACGAGATCCGTCATCTGACGGCGCAACTCGAAAAGAGAATTTTCATCGGCCATGAACTTAGGCTAACCTCTCTAACTGTGCGCTCAGGTAAGGCTTACCTTGTGAGCCACCGCCTCTCCCCATCCAACAAGGAGTTCTCTATGTCTTCGCGCCGCGCCTTCGCCGCCGCATCATTCGTCCTCGTCTCCGCACTCGCCCTCGCGGGATGCGCAACCTCGGCGGAGGCCGAGACCGAGGAGAAGCCCGCTGAGGAGACGCTCACCTACAGCTGGGAGCGCAACATCGCGGGCGAGGACGAGGAGCCCGAGTACGTCACCGAGACGGTCGAGGTTCCGCGCAACCCGGAGAAGATCGTCGCGTTCGAGATGTCGAGCGTCGACTACATCGGCGCACTCGGCGGCGAGGTCGCCGGCGCACCGCTGGACTCCGTTCCCGACTACCTGCAGGACAACCTCGCCGACGACGCGTTCAACGCGGGCACGCTCTTCGAAGCGGACCTGATCGAGATCGAGGCGCAGCAGCCCGACATCATCATCATCGGCGGACGCTCCTCCGGCATGTACGACGAGCTGAGCAAGATCGCTCCGACCGTCGACCTGGGCATCACCGGCAGCTACATGGACACCCTCGAGCGCAACACCGAGTTCTTCGGCGAGCTGCTCGGCGCACAGGACGAGGCCGCCAAGCAGCTCGCCGCGCTCGAAGAAGGCATCGAAGAGGCGCGCGCGCTCACCGCTGAGACCGGCAACGGCCTGGCGCTGATGGTCTCCGGCGGCGAGCTCAAGGCCCAGTCACCCGCTCCCTCCGAGGGCGGCAGCTCGCAGGTGCGCGGTGGACTCGTCTACGACGTCTTCGGCGTCGAGCCGGCCATCCAGGACATCAAGGCCGCGACGCACGGCGACCCGATCTCGTTCGAGTTCCTGCTCGAGCACAACCCCGACACGCTCTGGGTCGTCGACCGCGACTCGGCGACGGGCTCGGCTGAAGAGGGAACCGCCGCCGCGCAGGTCCTCGACAACGACATCATCAAGAAGACCAAGGCCTACCAGGACGACAACATCGTCTACCTGAACCCGACGGCCTGGTACATCGTCTACGGCGGTCTCGAGACCACGCAGGTGATGATCGACGACGTTCTCTCGATCTCGAAGTGATCGCGAACCGAATCAGGTCGTGACCGCGCTCGCAACCGCGTCACCGAGCACCCCCACCCAGCCCCGGCCCCGCCGGACCTGGGTGGGGGTGCTCATCGGTGTCGCACTCGTCATCCTCAGCGGGGTGAGCCTCTTCGTCGGGGTCTCCGACATCACCCCCGCTTCGCTGTTCTCCGGAGAAGAGGACAGCAACGCTGCATTCCTCTTCATCGCGAGTCGCATCCCGCGCACCGTCGCGATCCTGCTCACCGGAGCCTCGCTGGGCATCGCCGGCCTCATCATGCAGATGCTGGTGCGCAACAAATTCGTCGAACCCAGCACCACCGGCGTGACCGAATTCGCGACGTTCGGCATGCTGCTCGTGCTGATCTTCGCCCCGGGGATGGCGCTGTTCGGCAAGATGGGCGTCGCAGCCGTCTTCGGGCTCATCGGCACCTGGGTGTTCCTGCAGGTCGTCAAAGCCGTCCCGGTGCGCCAGCTCGTCCTCGTCCCCCTGGTCGGGATCATGCTCGGCGGTGTCATCGGCGCCGCGACCAGTTTCTTCGCCTACCGTCTCGACCTGTTGCAGTCGCTGGGCACCTGGTCGCAGGGCAGCTTCGCCTCGATCATGCAGGGACGCTACGAGTTCCTCTGGATCGCGGGCGCCATGGTCATCATCGCCTGGCTCGCCGCCGACCGCTTCAGCGTGATCGGCCTGGGGGAGGAGTTCGCGACGAACCTCGGCTTGGATTACCGCAAGGTCGTCGCGATCGGCATGGTCATCATCGCCATCATCACCGCGGCCGTGCTCGTCACGGCCGGCATCATCCCGTTCCTCGGACTCGTCGTGCCGAACGTCGTGAGCATCATCATCGGCGACAACGTGCGCCGGGCGATTCCCTGGGTCGCGGGTCTCGGCGCCGTTTTCGTCCTGATCTGCGATCTGATCGCGCGTACGGTGCGCTTCCCGTACGAGATGCCGCTGTCGGTCATCGTCGGGGTGTTCGGCGCGATCCTGTTCCTCTGGCTGCTGCTGCGAAAGAAGAGCCATGCCCACTGAGACACTCCTTCGCCCGGCGGCCGCTCCGGCTCCCGCTCCGTCGTTGATCGTTCGCCTGTGGGCGAAGCCCGCGAACCGGATCGTGCTGCTGGTCGTCGTCATCGTCGGCCTCGCCGCTGCCTACCTGTTCACCGACATCCCCGGTTCCGTCCTGTTCGCCCTGAAGATCCGCGGGCTCACGGTGGGCGCGATGCTCGTGGTCGCCACCGCTGTCGGCGTATCGACGGTGGTGTTCCACACCATCACGCAGAACCGCATCCTGACGCCGTCGATCATGGGGTTCGACTCGTTCTACATGCTGATCTCGACGCTGATCGTCTTCTTCCTGGGATCATCCGCGTTCCTCAAGGCCGACCAGATCACGCTGTGGGTCGTTCAGGTCGTCGTCATGATCGCCTTCAGCGTGCTGCTGTTCACGTGGCTCTTCGGCGGCAAGCGGCGTTCGCTGCACCTGATGCTGCTCGTCGGCATCGTGCTGGGAACGTTCTTCCGGGGGTTCACCGAGTGGATGCAGCGCATGCTCGATCCGCTCGACTTCCAGGTGCTCTCGGACGCGATGTTCGCATCGTTGACGCGCCCGGATCCGACACTGCTGACCTTCACCGCGGTGCTCGTCGGCCTCGGGGTTATCGCCGTCATCCCGCTCGTGCGGACACTGGATGTGCTCACGCTCGGCGAAGCCGCGGCGGTCGGGCTGGGCGTCAATCACAAGCGCACGGTGATGATGCTCTTCACGATCGTCTCGGTGATGATCGCGGCATCCACTGCTCTCGCCGGGCCGATCCTGTTCTTCGGGCTGATCGTCGCGAACCTGGCCTACTCCTATGCCGGAACCTTCCGGCACACGTGGACGCTGCCGGCGGCGGCCCTCATCGGCGTCGGTTTCCTGCTGCTCGCTCAGCTCATCCTCGAGAAGCTCTTCGGCTTCGGCGGCAGCCTCTCGATGGTGATCGAGTTCGCCGGCGGACTGTTCTTCCTCTACCTGGTCCTCAGAAAGGGGGCGCGATGATCGCGCTCGACAGCGCCAGCAAGCGCTATGGCTCCCAGACCGTTCTCGACGATGTCTCGGTGACCCTCGGCGACGAGGGCGTGACGGCGCTGATCGGTCCGAACGGCGCCGGAAAATCGACGCTGTTCGGGCTCGTCGGCCGGCTCATCAAGCCCGAGGCGGGGAGCGTCCACGTCGACGGAATGGACGTCGCGACGGCGCCCTCACATCAGCTCGCGAAGATCCTCGCGGTTCTGCGCCAGGACAACCACATCGCTGCCCGGCTCACGGTGCAGGACCTCGTCGAGTTCGGTCGTTTCCCCCATTCGAAGGGCCGCCTGACGATCGTCGACCGCGAGCACATCGATCGCGCGATCGAGTATCTCGCCCTCGGCGAGTTCCGGGAGCGCTTCCTCGACGAGCTGTCGGGAGGTCAGCGCCAGCGCGCCTTCATCGCCATGGTGCTCGCCCAGGACACGAAGTATGTTCTCCTCGATGAGCCGTTGAACAATCTCGATCTCAAGCACATGACCGAGATCATGAAGCTGATCCGGCGCATGGCGGATGAGCTCGGAAAGCGCGTGATAGTCGTCCTGCATGACATCAACTTCGCGGCGACCTATGCGGACCGCATCGTCGCGATGCGGGATGGGCGCATCATCGCCGACGCGCCGGCCGACGAGATCATGGATCCCGCCGTCCTGGAGCAGGTGTACGGCACGACGGTCGACGTCCGCGAGATCGACGGCCAGAAGCTGGCTCTGTACTACAGCTGATGCCTCCCGTGGGGAAGATCCCCGAGCGGATGCCGTGATGACGACGCTCACGTGGACGGACCTCGTTCCGTCGCTGGTCGGCATCATCGCGCTCACGGCCCTCGCGACGGCGGTCCTCGGGCTCTCCCGCATCCCCCATCTGCGGGCTCCCGCACTCGCCGTGCTGCGCGGGACCGTGCAGTTGGCCGTGATCAGCGCGCTGCTGTCGGGGATCCTCACCGATCCGAGGGGAATCGCCGCCGCACTCGTGGTGATGTACGTCGTCGCGACAACGGTCGCCTCCGGCCGGATCGGACGCACACGGCGCACGGTCGCGGTGATGGCCGTGTCGATCGCGGCCGGCGTCGTCGCCGCACTGTCGATCGTCTTCATGACCGGGGGCGATCGATTTCACGCCGCGCTACGCGCTGGCGCTCGGCGCGATCGTCATCGGCAACACGATGGGGATCGCGGCTCTGACGGCGCGCATCTTTCACCGGTCGTTGCACGATCACTGGGACGAGGCGGAGGGCTGGCTGGCGCTGGGAGCGACGGCGCGCGAGTCCACCGTGCTACGAGCACGGGAAGCCGTGCGGGAAGCGCTGATCCCCTCGATCGATCAGACGCGCACGACGGGGCTCGTGGTGCTGCCGGGTGCTTTCGTCGGGGCGATCTTCGGTGGTCTGTCTCCCTTTGAGGCCGGGCGTTTCCAGATCGTCGTGCTCGCGGCGATCATCGCGGCGGGGTCGATCACCGCCGTGCTCGTGGTGCGTGGGCTCGGAGACGTCCGCACGCGGCCGCAGGCCATGCGCTGAGCGCTACAGCTCGATCCCGTGGGATTCGTCGTTCACACCGGTGTTGCCGCCCTTGCGCGACTCAGCGGCGATGAGCCACACGACCGAGACGACGAGGGCGAGGAGAAGCCCCAGCCATACGTTCTCGAGGATCAGCCCGATCACGATTCCGACGGCGAACAGCGCCGCCGTTCCACCGAGCCAGGTCCACCGCTGCTTCTTCGTCGCCGCCATGCGGCCAGCCTAGCGGCGGCGGTGATCCTCCGGTGCGAGGCGCGGGCCGCGGCGCGCTTCGACGGCACCGCCGGCGAGGATGAGCCGGATGACGCGCTGGCGATGGCCCCGCCACGGCTCGAGCAGCTCCAGCATCCCGTCGTCGTCGACGCGCCGCCCGATCAGCGCGAAGCCGACTTGATGGGAGAGATGGTAATCGCCGACGCTGACGGCATCGGGATCACCGAGGGCGCGGATGCGGGTTTCGGATGCCGTCCAGGCGCCGATTCCCGGCAGGCTGGTGAGCACCCGGTCGCGGGCGGAGGGGGAGTCGGCTGCGAGAACGGCCGTGGCGAGGCGCTCACCGCGTTGGGCGTTGTGCACGATGGCGCGTGACTGCGGCGGTTCGACGCCGGCACGATGCCAGGCCCATGACGGGATGCGGCGCCAGCCGTCGACGGTGGGCGGGGCGAACACGGGCCGCGGCGCGGGCCCCGGGGCGCGTTCGCCGAACCGGGTCACGAGGGTGCGCCAGGCTCCGAACGCCTGGAGAGAGGTGACCTTCTGCTCGAGGACGGCGCTCGCGAACGCGTCGAAGACCAGGTCGGTGCGGGTGAGTCTGGTTGTGGCGTGCCGGCGGTTGAGGTCGGCGACGGCCGGATGCTGCGACACGTCGAATCCGGTCGCATCGTCGTCGGCGCCGCACAGCCGAGGAAGCTGATCGAGAGCCCACTCGGCGCCCGGCCCCCAGGCGGTCGCGTGCACGCCCTCCGTGCTCTGCCGCAACGCGAGCGTTGTGACGCCCTGCGGTGTGCGCGATGCGCGCCACAGGGTTTGACCGTCGACGACCGTCGTCGGATCCTTCGCGCCGCGCGCGAGGAAACCGACCGTGCGGAACAGGTTCAGCGCATCGCGGGGACGATATGTCGACTGCAGGGGGACGGCGGGGTCCTCTGCATCGGTCGGCATGCGGCCACTCTACGTCCGGGGGCCGACAGTGCGCCGAAGAACGCTGTGCGAGGCGATCAGAAGCGGTCGGGCGAGGGCGTGCCGTGGCCGTAGCGGATCACGACATCGGCGTGGCGGTCGAAGCGGTATCCGACGCCGCGCACGGTGCGCACGATGTCCTCGTAACGGCCGAGCTTGGCACGCAGGCGACGCACATGCACGTCGATCGTGCGCTCGCCGGGAGTCTCGTCCTCGGGGGACTGCCAGAGCGCCTCGACGAGCTCGGAGCGCTCGATCGTGCGCCCCTCGCGCAGCACGAGGTACTGCAGCAGCTCGAACTCCTTGTACGTGAACGAGGCCGAGTCGCCGTCGATCAGGACGCGCTTGCGGGAGATGTCGACCGTGACGCCGTAGTCCTCGTCCTTCTCGTCCTCCTCGGCGGCTTTGGAGCGCGCGATCGCGCCGGGTTCCTGGAGGGCCAGCCGGACGACATCGAGGTCGCGGCCGCCGGAGCCGTGCGGTGCGAGGGCGACGGTGGCGTGGGTCTCCGCGCCGGGGGCGAGCTCGGCGAGCGTGCGTCGGAGGGCGTCCACGAGGAGGGGGAGGCTGACGCCGGCTTCGGCGGCCTTGATCTCGTCGAGGCCGACGTAGAGGGCGAAGCCGCGCGGGGAGCGGGTGGCCGGAAGATCGGCGGCGGACGGCGCTGCGGGGGCGGCGAGCGGCTCCTCGTAGCGGGGCACGGCGCGCAGGTGCGGAGCGCGGGCAGCAGCGGAAGCGGGACGCTCGAGGGTAGCGATGTTCGACATGATGATGAGTCCTTGAAGAGTGCTGAACCGGTCGACGGTTCGGTGGTGTTGCACGAATGACCGAGAAGGCCGTGTACGAGCACGCAGGTGGATGCTCGGGGACACCGACGTCGCAGATCGCGAAAGAGTCGGGTCAAACGGGTTGACTGGGTGGGGTCAGCTACACATTCGGCAACACATGCCAACGCAGCCGGGCATCATCATCCCGGCAGTCCTGTTCGCCTCCTGGGCGGACAAAGGGCGTGCGTTGGTGGTCATGGGGGGATTATGTCTGAGGATGACGCTCCATGTCAAAACGAGACCTCGTGTGACGCGGTGGCCTAGCGTGGAGGCATGACCTCTTCGACGACCATCGATGGCTTCATCCTCACGGACGAGAAGGATGCCTCGCGCTACACGCTCATGCGTGACGGCAAGCTCGTCAGCGTGCTCGACTACCGCGACGACGGGAGCACGATCGCCCTCACCCGCGCCTTCACGATCCCGACTTTCCGGGGACAGGGGCATGCTGCGCGCATCACCGCGGGCGCCGTCGCCGACATCGAGTCGCGTGCGGATCGCCGCATCGATCCGGTGTGCTGGTATGTGGCCGAGTGGTTCGAGCAGAACCCCGGCAAGCAGGGGCTGCTGCGTCGACGCTGACCGCGTCGGCGTGTGACGTCGTGTTACGGCGTCGGCGGGCTCCTGCGGGGGCTGAAGCGGCACGTCGGGGGACCGATGTCGGTGGTCCTGCGTAGCGTGTGAGTATGCGAATCCTGCACACCTCCGATTGGCACATCGGTCGAACCTTCCACGGTCATTCCACGCTCGTCGCGCTCGGCGAGGTGCTGTCGGCGATGGTCGAGCAGGTGCGTGAGAACCACGTCGATGTCGTGATCGTCGCGGGCGATGTGTTCGACTCGGCGACGCCGGCAGGGCCGGCCTACACGCTGCTCGGCGACACGCTGGTCGGGCTCCACGAGGCGGGCGCACGCGTGATCGTCACGAGCGGCAATCACGATTCTGCCGCACGGCTCGGGTTCCAGGCGCGACTGCTGCGCGACGGCATCCATGTGCTGACCGATCCGCTGGCGATCGGCGATCCGATCGTGGTCGACGATGCCGATGGCGCCGTGCACTTCTACGGCATCCCCTATCTCGAGCCCGCGATCGTTCGTCGTCACTGGCCGGACGCGCCGCTGCGCTCGCAGGCGCAGACGATGGCTCACGCCATGGGGCTCGTGCGTGAGGCGATGGAGGAAAACCCGCGGCGCTCGGTGGCGATCGCGCACTGCTTCGCCGCCGGGGTCGAAGCGACTGACGGACTCGAGCGCGAGGTGCGTCAGGGCGGTCTCGACGTCGTGCCGCTCAGCGTCTTCGACGGGCTTGACTATGTAGCCCTCGGCCATATCCACGGGCGGCAGAAACTCACCGAACGGGTCCGATATGCGGGCGCGCCCCTGCACTACAGCTTCGGCGAACAGCACAAGGAGCGAGGGTCCTGGCTCATCGACCTCGGCCCGTCCGGAGAGCTCCAGGCGCGGTGGCTGCCGCTTCCAGTGCCCCGTCGACTCGTGACGCTGACCGCACCGCTGGACGAGATCCTCTCCGAGGAGAACATCCGCGAGCACGTCGACGATTGGGTGTGCGCGGTGTACACCGACACTCTGCCGCAGACCGAGCCGATGCGCCGGCTCAAGGAACGCTTCCCCTTCTGCGCGATGGTGCAGCACGCCCCTGCCGTCACCGCGGCCCAGGACGAGCGCTCCTACGCGATGCGGCTGAGCACGGCGGCGACGGACGCCGAGCGCATCGAGGCGTTCCTGGGGCACGTGCGCGGCGGCGAGGGGCCCAGCGATCGCGAGAGCGAGCTCATCGGCGATGTGCTCGATGAGCGCGTCGCGGCCGAGGCGGTGGCCTGATGCGTCTGCACCGTCTCGACATCCAGGGATTCGGGCCTTTCCTCGACCGGCAGACGGTCGACTTCGATCGTTTCGCGGACGACGGCATCTTCCTCATCGCCGGGCGCACCGGCGCCGGTAAATCGAGCATCCTCGACGCCGTGTGCTTCGGCCTCTACGGCGGTGTTCCGCGCTATGAGAGCGGCGACAAGCGGCTGCGCAGCGATCACTGCGCTCCCGAGCACGTCAGCGAGGTGGTCGTGGAGTTCAGCACGGCTGCCGGCCGATTCCGGGTCACCCGTTCGCCGGAGTACCTGCGCCCGGCCAAACGCGGCGGCGGCATGACCAAGCAGGCGCCCGCCGTCGCCCTCGAACAATGGATCGACGACGCGTGGGTCGGTCTGGCCGCGCGGGCCGTCGACGTCGCCGGAGAGCTCGACGGCATTCTGCAGCTGAGCCGTGAGCAGTTCCTCCAGGTGATCCTGCTCGCCCAGAACCGCTTCGCGCGGTTCCTGCTCGCCGACAGCAAAGAGCGGCAGTCCTTGCTGCGCAAGCTCTTCGGAACCGAACGCTTCGATGACGTGCAGGCGCGATTCGAGGCGCGTCGGCGCGAAGCCGAGAACGCGTTGACGGGGCGCACGGCGACCATCGAAGCGGGCCTTGCCCAGGCCGAGCGACTCGTCACGAACGCCGATCTGTGGGGCGGGCACGAGCCCTCCGACAGCGCGCAACCGGCCCCGCAACGGCTCGACGGTCTCCGAGCAGCGCAGCAGCGCGCCGATGATCGGGTCGTGCGCACGGCGAGTGGGCGCGATGAGGAATCAGTGCGGTTGAACGCGGCAGAAGCCGCGGTGGCGCGGGCCCGTGAGGTGCGCGCCGCGCAGCAGGAGCGCGAAGAGGTCCGTGCGATCATCGCCCGGCTCGACGCGGCGGAGCCGGAAGTCGTCCTCGCCCGGTCGAACCTGAAGCGCGCGCGTGAGGCCGAGGCGCTTCGCGCTGTGCTCGACGCGGCACAGCGCGCGGAGCGCGAGAGCGAGCGGACGCTCCAGGACGAGGCCGCGGCCCGCGAGGCCTGGCAGCGTGATGACGGGAGCTGCGGCGATGACGACCTCGACACGCACGAGAACGACCCCGCTCGGCTCGAGGGCTACGCGGATCGACGCACGACGCAGAGCGGCACGTGGCAGCGCGCGGCCGATCTCGAGAAGGCGGCCTCCGCCCGCGCCGCTGAAATCGAGGCCGTGCAGAAGCAGATCGACTCCGCGTTCGCTCGGCTCGAGGCCCACGACGCCGAACGTGCGGGGCTTCCCGAACGCATCGCGGCGCTCACCGTGCAGCGAGACGACGCCCGCCGCGCAGCCGATCGACTCGATGAGCGTCGGCGAGAAGTATCCGTCGCGACTGCTCGCCGCGATGCGGCGCTCGAAGCCGAGAAGCTTGGTGCCGAAGCAGAAGCCGCAGAACGCTCCGTCGTCGATGCCGGCGAGACCCTAGCCGCGGCGCAGAGCGCCCTCGCCCTTCTGCGCCGTCGGCGGCTCGAGGGATACGCCGGTGAACTGGCAGCGTCCCTCCTCCCCGACGAGCCCTGCGCCGTGTGCGGGTCCCGAGAGCATCCGGCGCCCGCCGAGCACAGCGACCCCGTCTCGCAGACGGACATCGACGCGGCCGAGAACGCCCGCGATGAGGCCGCTCGGGCTGAGCGCGTCGCTCTCGACCGGCTCTCGACGTCGCGGAGCGATCATGCCGCGCGCCTCGCGGTCGCCGATGGGCGCACCCCGCAGTCGGCGGCCGTCGAGCTGGAAGAGCTGAGCGCCGCACTGAATGTCGCGCAGAGCGCTGTCGGCCTCCTGGCCGAGACCGATGATGAGCTGGCTCGAGTCATCGCCCGCACCGAGGAACTCGAGCACGACCGCGCCGCGCTCGTCGACGCCCTGACGGCGGCGAGAGAGGCACGGGCGCTGACGCAACAGCGCCATGCCGACGCCGAGCAGACGATCGCCGAAGCGCTCGGTGGGTTCGCGTCGGTCGCGGAGCGGCTCGACATCGTGAGCACTCGCATCAGCGCCGCTCGGGCCCTCGCCGGGGCTCTGCGCGAGGTGCAACGGTCGAAGAAGGCCGCTGTCGAAGCCGCTGAGGCCCTCGAGATCGCTCTGGCGGCCTCCGACTTCGCCAGTGCGGACGCCGTGCGCCAGGCGCTGCGCAGCAGCGTCGAACAGCAGGAGTTGGATGAGCGGATCACGGCGCACACCGTGCAGCGCGAGACGCAGCGCGAACGCCTGCACGCGCTCGACGAGCGCGCCCTGCCTGATGAGGAGATCGACCTCACGGGGATTCTGCAGGCTCAGACGGACGCGCGTGATGCCTGGACGACGGCGCTCGACGCAGCGGCACGTGCCGAGAGCATCGCGGAGCAGCTTCGCGATTTGATCGCGGCGGCCGACGCGGCGCATGCTGAGAGCGCGCGCGAGCACGAGGAGTTCGAGGTGCTGCGCGGACTCGCCGACACGATCGCGGGGCGCGGTCCGAACACGCACAAGATGGCGTTGGAGACCTTCGTGCTCGCCGCAGAGCTCGAAGAGATCGTCCGCGCGGCCAACCGCCGTCTCAGCGACATGTCCACGGGCCGCTACCAGCTGCGTCACTCCGATGCGCTCGCGGCACGCGGAGCAGCATCCGGGCTCGGCATCGTCGTCTACGACGCGTTCACGGGGCAGGAGCGTCCGGCGCAATCGCTCTCCGGCGGAGAGACCTTCCTCAGCTCGCTGGCGCTCGCGCTCGGTCTCGCCGAAGTCGTCACGGCCCGCGCCGGCGGGATTCAGCTCGATACCCTGTTCATCGACGAAGGATTCGGATCCCTCGACGCCGACACGCTCGAGGTCGCGATGCGCACGCTCGATGAGTTGCGCAGCGGCGGCCGCACGGTCGGCGTCATCAGCCACGTGGAGAGCATGCAGGAACAGATCCCCGCGCAGATCGTCGTCGCTCAGAGCGAGCTGGGACCCAGCATCATTCGGTGAGGGATGCCGCGGCATCCCTCACCGGTACCGGCGTCAGTCGGCTGCGGGGCTCCAATCCGACACGCTGCGCAGCACGGTCAGGTCTTCATCCGACAGCTGCAGGCGTGCCCCGTTCAGGAGACCGGCGACCTGGTCGACCCGTGACGCGCTCGCGATCGGGGCGATCACGGTCGGCTGAGCGCGCAGCCAGGCCAGTGCCACCGCGGGGATCGACGTCCCGTGCTCGTCGGCGATCCGCTCGAGCTCGCCGACGACGCGCAATCCGTGCTCCGTGGCGTATTTCGCGGCACCGGCTGCACGCGGAGTATCCACGGCCGCGGCATCCGTCGACCGGTACTTCCCGGTGAGGAATCCGGCGGCGAGGGCGAAATAGGGCACGAGGCCCAGGCCGCGCTCCTCGGCGAGGGGGATGATCTCGGCCTCGACATCGTTGCGGTGCACGAGGTTGTAATGGGGCTGAATGGCGATGGGCCGTGCGACGCCGAGTTCGTCGGCGAGCGAGATCCACGCACGGATGCGGTCGGCGGAATAGTTCGACACGGCGATGTGGCGCACGAGTCCGTCCGCGACGAGCGCGCCGAAGGCGGCGACGGTCTCCTCGAGCGGCGTGGCCGGGTCATCGAAGTGCGCGTAGTACAGATCGATCGTGTCGGCGCCGAGCCGCTTCAACGAGGCTTCGGCCGCGGCGCGCACGTTCCCGGCCGACAGGCCCGGGAACTCGGGGTGCTGGCTGACCTTCGTCGCGACCGTCACGCCGGACGGCCTGCGGGCAGCGAGCCACTCGCCGATGATCCGCTCGCTCTCGCCGCCGCTGTGCCCGGGGACCCAGTGGCTGTAGGAGTCGGCGGTGTCGATGAAGTTTCCTCCGCCGTCGACGTAGGCGTCGAGGATCGCGAAGGACGCGTCGCGGTCCGCCGTCCAGCCGAACACGTTCCCACCGAGTGCGAGGGGGAAGACGTCGAGGTCGCTGGTGCCGAGGAGGGTCATGATGCTCGCTTTCGATGGAGGACGTGTCACGAGGGGCAGCGCTGGTGTGCGCCACACTATTCCCCCGCTTTGTCAACCGTGTCATCGGTCGGTAACACGAGACGGTAATACTGGAGGCATGACGCTTCAGCAGGAGATCGCCCAGGCCCTCGGCGTGAACGCCGACATCGATGCGGCAGACGAGATCGAACGCCGTGTGCAGTTCCTCGTCGACTACCTCGACCGCACGGGTGCCCGAGGATTCGTCCTCGGCATCTCCGGAGGACAGGACTCGACGCTCGCCGGCCGTCTCGCACAGCTCGCCGTCGAGCGCGTGAGAGCGGGCGGGGGAGACGCGGACTTCATCGCCGTGCGGCTGCCGTACAGGGTGCAGCACGACGCGGATGATGCGACGGCCGCGGTCGAGTTCATCGCCCCTGATCGGCTGGTCGAGGTGAACATCGAGGGCGGAGTCGACGGCGTCGAGAGCGATATCGAGCGGGCCGCCGGAGCATCCATCTCGGACTTCAACCGAGGCAACATCAAGGCTCGCATCCGCATGGTGACGCAGTACGCGCTGGCCGGCCACGACGGTCATCTGGTGATCGGCACGGATCACGCAGCCGAAGCGGTCACCGGCTTCTACACGAAGTTCGGCGACGGCGCAGCGGATGTCCTGCCGCTCGCCGGTCTCACCAAGCGTCAGGGCAAGGAGCTGCTGCGAGCGCTCGACGCCCCCGACCGTCTGTGGCTGAAGGTGCCCACCGCCGACCTGCTCGACGACCGGCCCGGTCGCTCGGACGAGGACGAGTTGGGCCTCGCCTACGAGCAGATCGACGATTACCTCGAGGGCAAGCCGGTGGATGCCGATGCTGCGGCCCGCATCGAGGAGAAGTATCTGCGCAGCGAGCACAAGCGCCACCTGCCGGTGGCCCCGGCCGACACCTGGTGGCGCTGAGCGGCTGAGCCGGCAGGGCGTGGAGTCGGCCCTGCCGGGCCGATGTCCGAGCCCGCCGCTACGCTCGAAACATGCGGATCGACTCTGTGGCGCAGCGCGTCATCTTCAGCGCCAGCGACCTGAAGGCGGCGGCCGAATGCGAGTTCGCCTGGGCCCGGGCGATCGATGCGAAGCTCGGGCGCGTGCCCGTCGTCGACGAACCCGAGGACGCGACGCTCGAGCGGGCGGCGCGTCTCGGCGACCGGCATGAGGGGCGGGTGCTCGCCGCCTATCGCGAGAGCCTCGGCGCCGATGCCGTGCTCGAGGTCTCGAAGGTGTCGTCGGCGGATCCTGCCGCTCTGCGCGCCGTCGTCGACGAGACGATCGCTGCTCTGCGCTCCGACGCGCGACTCGTGTTCCAGGCAGCCTTCTCGACCGACGAGTTCGTCGGCTTCGCCGACTTCCTGCTGCGCGATGACGACGGACGTTGGCGTGTGCAGGACTCGAAGCTCGCCCGCACGGCGCGGGTGACCGCTCTCATGCAGTTGGCGGCATATGTCGACCAGCTCGACGGGCTCGGCATCCCGCGCTCCGACGAGGTCGATCTGCTTCTCGGCGACGGAACGACCTCGACGCACCGGGTCGACGATCTCCTCCCGCTCTTTCACGTCCGTCGCGCACGCCTGCGCGCCCTGATCGCCGACCGCGATGTCCCCGCGGGGGCAGCCGGCGCGCCTCTCGCGTGGGGCGATGACCGCGGCGACCTCTCCGTCATGGCGTGTGGCCGCTGCGCGACGTGCACCGAGCAGGTCGACGCGGCGCGCGATCTTCTGATGGTCGCCCGTATGCGGCTCGTCCAGCGCACGCGTCTGCGAGCGGCGGGCATCCGCACGATCGACGATCTCGCCGTCGCCGAGGTGGCGCCGCGCGGCATGAACGCCGATGTCTTCGCGGCGCTGCGCGCACAGGCCCGGCTGCAGCTGCAGGCCGAGAGCGGTGACGAGCCGACCTTCGAGGTCTACCACCCGGGGGCCATCCACACACTGCCGCGACCGAGCCACGGCGACATCTTCTTCGATTTCGAGGGCGACCCGCTGTACACCGAGCAGACCGCGGAACGGCCGCCGCAGTGGGGCATCGACTATCTCTTCGGCTGGGTCGACAACGCCGATCAGTACACGCCGCTGTGGGCCCACTCCTTCGACGAGGAGCTCCGCGCTCTCGAGACGTTCCTCGACTTCATCGCTGCACGCCGTGCGGCGCACCCCGACATGCACATCTACCACTACGCGCCCTACGAGACCGCGCATCTGGTCGCTATGGCGGCGCGCTACGGCGTTCGTGAGGGCGAGGTCGACCGGCTCCTGCGCGAGGGGGTCTTCGTCGATCTCTATCCGCTCGTGCTGCGCACCGTCCGTGTGGGGTCGCGGTCGTACTCGATCAAGAAGCTCGAGCCCCTGTACATGGGCGCCGATGTGCGTACGAGCGACGTGCAGAAGGGCGACGATTCGATCGTTCAGTATGTCGCCGCACGCGAGCTTCTCGCAGCGGGGGAGCCGGCGGAGGCACAGTCCGTCCTCGACGACCTGGCCGACTACAACCGATACGACTGCGTGTCGACGAGACGGTTGCGCAACTGGCTGATCGAACTCGCGCAGAAGTCCGGAGTCGTGCCGGCGCCGCCCGACCAGAACGAAGAGTTCGTGTACGAGCCGTCGCAGCGTTCCGTCGCGCTGCTCGCCGACGCCGAGAGCGATGTCGAATCCGGGGGGACGGGTGAGGCGCATCGAGTCGCCGCTGCGGCTCTGGACTACTACCCGCGCGAGGCGAAGGCATTCTGGGTCGGACACTTCCAGCGTCTGCGCGAGCCCGTGGCGATGTGGGACCAGACCCGCGATGTCGTGCACATCGACGCGGGCTCCTCGACGCTGCGGCGTGACTGGAGCGTCGAGGAGGGGCGCCGCGTCATGTCGCGTGAGATCGAGGTTCGGGGCGAGGTCTCCCCGGGGACGACGCTCGGCGAGGGTGCGCAGCCGTTCGCGCTGTATCCGAGCCCCGCCCCCTTCGACGCCGAGACGGTGTCGCGGGCCGTGCACGTGCCACGCGTGGTGGCGGTCTCCGAGGTGCTCGACGACGGCTACCTGATCGTCGAGTCGGCGGTGGGCGGCCAGACCTGGGACGAGTTGCCGATCGCGCTGACTCCCGCCGCACCGCCGCGCGTGGTTTCGTTGCAGGGGGCGATCGACGAGTGGGCGGATGCCCTGCACGCGGCGACACCCGGATTCCCGCGCGACGCGGCCACCGACATCCTGCGCCGCCTCGAGCCCCGAACACTCTCCGGTCGAGGCATCCCCGAGGCGGGGGATGACACGATCGACGCGATCGTGCGGGCCGTGCGCGATCTCGACCACAGTTACCTCGCCGTGCAGGGGCCTCCCGGAACGGGCAAGACCTACACCGGTTCGCACGTCATCGCCCGACTCGTCCGGGAGCACGGCTTCCGCATCGGCGTCGTCGCGCAGTCGCACACGATCATCGAGACCCTCCTCGAACGCGTGATCGAAGCGGGGGTGCCCGCGGGCCAGGTCGCGAAGGCGCCGAAGGATCGCAACGCAGACCCCGCCTACACTGTCATCCCGAAGTCGGGCATGGCGTCATTCCTGCGCGAGCGCGCGGGGCAGGGCGTCGTCGTCGGCGGAACGGCGTGGGACTTCAGCAACATCAGCCGCGTGGATCGGCGCGGTCTCGATCTCATCGTGGTCGATGAGGCGGGGCAGTTCTCGCTCGCATCGACGATCGCCGTCGCCGCCGGGGCGAAGAACCTGCTGCTGCTGGGAGATCCGCAGCAGTTGCCGCAGGTGAGCCAGGGCGCACATCCGGAACCCGTCGACACCTCTGCGCTCGGGTGGGTCATGAACGGCGAGGCCGTCGTGCGCCCCGAGCACGGTTATTTCCTTCCCCGCAGTTGGCGCATGCATCCGGCCGTCGCCGAGCCGGTGTCCCGCCTGTCCTATGCGGGCCAGCTCGCCTCGGCGCCCGGGACCGAGCGTCGTGCGATCGAGGGCATCGAACCGGGCCTGCACGTCGTGCCCGTCCGGCACCGCGGAAATGCCACTGAGTCACCGGAGGAGGCCGCCGAAGTCGTGCGGCTCGTGCGTGAACTGCTCGGGCTCTCCTTCAGCGATATCGACCCGGTGACCCCCGTGCGCCCGCTCGTCGAAGAAGACATCATCGTCGTCGCCCCGTACAACGCGCAGAAGCAGCTGGTGATCGATGCGCTCGCCGCGGCCGGGCTCTCCGGGGTCCCGGTCGGAACGGTCGACAACTTCCAGGGCAAAGAGGCGGCGGTGTCCATCACGACGCTCGCGGCCTCGAGCGGTCGAGACGCGCCGCGCGGGCCGGAGTTCCTGCTGTTGCAGAACCGGTTGAACGTTGCGATCTCGCGGGCTCAGGTCGCCGCCTATCTCGTCCACTCGCCGGCACTGCTCGACGACCTGCCCTATACGGCTGATGGCGTGGCCCGGCTCAGCGCTTTCGCCCGTCTCGTCGGCGCCGACCGCGACTGATCGGGAGTCCGCCCCGAGAACGACGTTGGCGCTGCAGAAGGATCTGCAGCGCCAACGGGAAGAGAAAGCCCGAGGAATTCGCGCCGTGGGATCAGACGGTGCCGTAGAGGCGGTCGCCGGCGTCGCCGAGTCCCGGAACGATGTACCGGTTCTCGTCGAGACCCTCGTCGAGGGCGCCGAGCACGATCGTGACATCGCGGTCGCCGACGAGGTCCTCGATGGCCTTCAGACCCTCGGGAGTGCCGAGAAGGCAGATCGCCGTGACGTCCTTGGCCCCGCGGTCGAAGAAGAACTGGATCGCCGCGGCCAGCGAGCCGCCGGTGGCGAGCATCGGGTCGATGGCGAAGCACTGACGGTCGCTGAGGTCGTCGGGGAGACGCTCGGCGTAAGTCATCGGCTCGTAGGTCGTCTCGTCGCGGACCATGCCGAGGAAGCCCACCTCGGCGGTCGGCAGAAGCTTCACGAGGCCTTCGAGCATGCCGAGGCCGGCGCGCAGGATGGGGACGACGATCGGTCGCGGCTCGGAGATCTTGACACCCATGGTCGTGGTGACCGGGGTGGTGATCTCGATCGGGGTGACCTTGACGTTGCGCGTCGCCTCGTAGGCGAGCAGCGTGACGAGTTCTTCGGTCAGCTGGCGGAAGACAGGCGACGGGGTGCGCTGGTCGCGCAGCACCGAGAGCTTGTGGGTGATGAGGGGGTGGTCGGCGACGTGAACACGCATGCTCTTAGGATAATGCGCCCGCCCTCGGGAAACGGAGGAACTTCTCTCAGGAACGGGCGGCGCGGCGGATACGCTCGAGTCATGGCTGGTGATGACGAGGGGATGCTGCGCGCGCTCGCGCTCGCTCGGGAGGCGTCCGATGCCGGAGAAGTGCCCGTCGGAGCCGTCGTGCTCGACGGGGACGGCGTGATCATCGCCGAGGGCCGTAACACCCGCGAGGAGACGCACGACCCGACCGGTCACGCGGAGATCGTGGCGCTTCGCGCCGCAGCCGCACGGATCGGTTCGTGGAACCTCGAGGGTCACACGCTCGTCGTCACGCTGGAGCCGTGCGTGATGTGCGCCGGTGCGATCCTGCAGTCCCGCATCGGTCGCGTCGTGTTCGGCGCCTGGGATGACAAGGCAGGTGCTGCCGGTTCCATGTACGACGTGCTGCGCGATCGGCGGCTGCCGTATCGGGCGGAGGTCGTCGGAGGAGTGGCTCCGGATGCCGCGATCGCCGTGCTGCGGGACTTCTTCGAGCAGCGGCGCTGAGCCGGCGCCGCCCGAGCGTCAGTCCTCGGACTTGAGGACGAAGACGTCGGTCGAGGGCTCGGGGTCGAGCGACGGCCGGTAGATGTCGGGCTGGATGTAGACCGAGCGCACGCCCGGCACCGTGGCGCGGATCCCGGTCTCGATCTCATCGATCCGGTCGGCGACCTCGCGCACGGTGCGATCGCCCGGCAGGGCCACCTTCGCGGCGACGACGAGACCGTCATCGGTGGGCAGGGTCTTCAGATTGATGAGCTTCTCGACGTCGGCGCACCCGATGATGGCATCCATGATGAGGTCGAGGGTCTTCTTATCGGTCGGTGCGCTCATGCCGCGAGTCTAGTTCGCAGGGTGCGCGAGTGCACGGAAGCCGGGGCGGATTCGGATGCCCCGCATAGGATGTCCGCATGGCTGATTCGCTTCCCTCGCTCGCGTTCCTCGGTGCCGGTTCGATGGGGGGCGCGATCCTGCACGGCGTCGTCGCCTCGGGCCTGCCGACCGACGGCGGCATCATCGCCACCAATCGGACTCCGGAGAAGGCTGCGGCACTCGCCGAGCTCGGCGGTGTGCGCGCCATCGCCCTCGAGCATGAGCCCGCGGGGAACACCGAGGCCGCGGCATCCGCACGGGTGGTCTTCGTGGGGGTCAAACCGGCCATGGTCCCCGATCTGCTGCGCGAGATCGCGCCCGTGCTGCGCGAGGACGCCATCGTGGTGAGCCTCGCCGCCGGCATCACCCTCGACACGTTCTCCACGATTCTCGGCGATCGCGTGAGCGTCATCCGCTCGATGCCGAACACTCCGTCGACCGTCGGCAAGGGCGTCACCGGCCTGGCGCGCGGTGCGGCAGCATCCGAGGATGATCTCGCAGTCGTGCGCCGCCTCTTCGAGCTCGTCGGCGCCGTGATCGAGGTTCCCGAGGGTCAGATCGATGCACTGTCGACGATCTCCGGGTCCGGTCCCGCGTACGTGTTCCTGCTCATCGAGGAGCTCACCAAGGCCGCGATCGGCAAGGGCTTCAGCGAGGCGGATGCCCGGCTCATGGCCGAGCAGACCTTCATCGGGGCGACGGCGCTGCTGGCAGCATCCGATGACGAACCGGCGGAGCTGCGCCGACGCGTGACGAGCCAGAAGGGCACGACCGAACGTGCGGTCGCCGTGCTCCAGGACGCGAAGCTCGATCAGGTGTTCGCCGAGGCGACGGATGCGGCTCTCGCACGGGCGAAGGAGATCGCCGCCGGGAAGTGATCCGCGCGGCGACGCTCAGCGGGCGAGACCCGCGAAGCGCTCGATATCGCCGTTGGTGCCCGACACGATGATGAGGTCGTGGTTGGTGACGACCGTGTCGGCCTCGGCATAGCGGAAGGGCTTGCCCGGGCTCTTCACACCCACGACGGTCACCTTGTACTTCGAGCGCACCCCCGATTCGTTCAGACCGACTCCGCGGATGAACTTCGGCGGGTACATCTTCGCGAGCACGAAGTCGTCGTCGAAGCGGATGAAGTCCAGCATCCGGCCGCTGACGAGGTGCGCGACGCGCTCGCCGGCCTCGCGCTCGGGGTAGATGACGTGGTTCGCGCCGACGCGGGCAAGGATCTTGCCGTGCGACTGCGACACGGCCTTGGCCCAGATCTGGGGGACCTTCAGGTCGACGAGGTTCGCCGTGATGAGCACGGAAGCCTCGATGAGGGAGCCCACGGCGACGACGGCGACCTGGAAGTCCTGGGCGCCGATCTGCTTGAGCGCGTCGATGTTGCGGGCATCGCCCTGCACGGTGTGGGTGACGCGGTCCGACCATTTCTGCACGAGTTCGAGGTTCTCGTCCATCGCCAGGACCTCACGGTCGAGACGGTCGAGCTCGCCCGCGCAGGCCGCGCCGAAGCGTCCGAGTCCGATGACGAGGACGGGGGCGTCGCCCCGGAGGACATCAACCAACGATCGGCCTTTCGACGGGCAGCGAGTAGAGCTGCGTTCGCGTCGTCGCGGCGATCGCCGCGGCGAGTGTCACTGTACCAACGCGCCCCATGAAGATCGTGACGGCCATGACGTACACGGCAGGATCCGGGAGCGACTCGGTGAGCCCGGTGGTGAGGCCGACGGTGCCGAACGCCGAGATCACGTCGAAGAGCACGTGCTCGACCTCCGCCTTCGTTATCTGCGTGATGATGATCGTCGACAGGGCGACGATCGTGGCGCCCCACGCGACGACGCTGAGGGCGACGCGCTGCACGTCGCTCGGGATGCGACGGCCGAAGGCCTGCACGGACTGGCGCCCGCGCGCCTCCGACCAGACGGCGATGGCGAGGACGGCGAGGGTCGTCACCTTGATTCCGCCGGCGGTGGAGGCGGACCCGCCGCCGACGAACATGAGCATGGATATCGCCAGGGTCGACGAGCCGTTGAGGTCGTCGATCTCGATGACGCTGAAGCCTCCGGAGCGGGTCATCGTGGACAGGAAGAACGACTGGAAGACGGTGTCGCCGGCGTCCATCGATCCGAAGGAACGGGGGTTGTTGTACTCGAGGACGATCAGCACGGCGGCGCCGGCGACGAGCAGCAGCGACGTGGTGATGAGCGTGAGCTTCGAGTGCAACGACCAGCGCTTCACGTGCCAGTGGTGCTTGGCGAGCGTGTAGATGACGGGGAAGCCGATGCTGCCGAGGAACACCCCGATCATCAGGACGGCGAGCACGAAGTAGTCGTCGATGAATTCCACGACACCCGTCGCGTTCGGGGCGAAACCGGTGTTCGTGAACGCCATCGCCGCGTAGTACGGAGCCTCCCAGAGGGCCGCCAACGGGGGGATGCCGGCCATGACGAGCCCCGGGTAGAGCAAGCCGGCCACGACGAGCTCGATGACGATCAGCGACAGGGCGACCGTCTTCAGCAACTGCCCGACCTCGCCGAGGCGCACCGTCTGACCCTCGTTGACGACGCCGCCGTGCGCGCGAAGCGGGTTGCTGTCGCCGGCGGCGAGCAGTTTCGCTCGCAGACCCAGCTTCTTCGAGATCACGAGTCCCAGGACGGACGCGAGGGTCAGCACGCCCATGCCGCCGATGTTCACCCCGAGGAAGATGAGCACATGTCCGAAGGGCGACCAGTGCGTCGCCATGTCGACGGTCGCGAGTCCGGTGACGCAGATCGTGGACACCGCGGTGAACAGTGCATCGCTGATGTGCGTCGCCTCTCCCGCGGCCGAGGCGATCGGCAGGGAGAACAGCGCCGTGAAGACGAGGATCAGCGTCGCGAAGATGAGGATCGCGAAGCGGGACGGCGACGAGGTGACGATGCGTCGGACGCTGTGCCAGATCGCGCGCAGACCGATCCGGGAGGACACGGAGGAGCCGATGCCGGACACGTCGCCCCTCTCCCACCCGTCTGCCACGGCTCGCCGGGAACGCCCGGCGGGCCTCCGTCATGGTACTCCGGCCCGAGGGCGACTAGCCTGAAGCCATGACCGACATTTTCGACGTGATCGCAGACGGCACGAGGCGCGACATCCTCCAGCTCCTCCTGCGGCGGTCGAGTGACGGCGAAGGCGGCACGAGCGTCTCCCAGATCGTCAGTGAACTGGGCGCCAGTCAGCCCACCGTCTCGAAGCACCTCAAGGTCCTGCGCGAGGCCGAGCTGGTCAGCGTCCGCGAAGACGGCCAGCGTCGTTTCTACAGCATCGAGGTCGGCCCGCTCGAGGCCATCGATGACTGGCTCGTGCCTTTCCTCGTCGACGCGTTCGGCGACGACGCCCCCGACATCGACTTCTCGTTCGCTCCGCTGCCGGAGAGCGCGACGCATGCCGCCGAGGTCGTGGGCCGTGCCGCGGCATCCGCGAAGCACGTCGTCACCACGGCGCTCAAGCGCCTCGGAGCCTGATCGACCGGCTTCTCCTGCGCCCGTGACTTCTCAGGGGTCACAGGAATCACATTCGTCGCATGGGTTTACAGCTGTCCCAACAACCCCATAGAGTGTGCTTCAGCAGAGAGAGGTATGGGGATGCCTGAAGTACCTGACGTCCGGTTCTTGACGGTTGCCGAGGTCGCGGAGATCATGCGCGTATCGAAGATGACCGTCTACCGGCTGGTGCATTCCGGGGAGTTGCCCGCGATCCGTTTCGGGCGCAGCTACCGGGTTCCGGAATCCGCTGTCGCCGACGCTCTGCACAAGCCGATCTCCGACGTCGGCTGATCCGTCTCGGCCGAGATCGCGAACGTGCACTTTGCACCGTTCGGGGTTTGCTAAACTAATCCGAGGCATTTTCCATGCCCGATCCCGGGTGTCCGACTTCCTGCGACGCCCTGCCACTGACTTAGTGAGGTTTCCGTGGGTTCTGTCATCAAGAAGCGCCGCAAGCGCATGGCGAAGAAGAAGCACCGCAAGCTGCTTCGTAAGACTCGCCACCAGCGCCGTAACAAGAAGTAAAGCGGCAAAAAGACACCAAGCGCCTGTCCCCGGACGGGCGCTTCGTGTCTGTGCCGACCTCCGAGCAGAGAAGGACGCCATGAAGTCGATCACCATCGCCGAGCTCATCCAGCGCGACGGCACGCCGCTCATCGACGTGCGAGAGAAGGATGAGTTCACCGCCGGTCACGTTCCCGGCGCCGTGAACATTCCGATGTCCGAGATCGGCAACCGTCTCGACGAGCTGCCGTCCGAGCCCTTCGACGTCATCTGCCAGGCCGGCGGGCGCTCCGCGCGCGTCGTGCAGGCGCTCGAGGCGCAGGGGCACGACGCCACGAACATCGAGGGCGGAACAGGCGAGTGGATCGCTCTGGGGCACCCGGTCGAGGTTCCGTCGGCGTGACGACGATCACCGTCATCGGCAAACCCGGCTGCCATCTGTGCCCGACGGCGCTCGGCATCGTCGAGCAGGTCGTGGCCGAGCTGCCCGATGACGTCGGCGGCGACATCGAGATCGTCGAGCGATCGATCGACGACGATGCGGCGCTGCACGCGCTGTGGTGGGAGAAGATCCCCGTTGTGCTGATCGATGACGAATTTCATTCGCAATGGCGGGTATCGCCGGAGCATCTGCGCGAAAGTCTGGAGAAGGCATGACGATTCGACACGTGGTCACCTGGAAGCTCGCGAGCGAGGATGCTGCCGAGCGCGGTGCTCAGGCTGCGGAGATCGCGCGGCGGCTGAACGCCCTCGACGGAGTCGTGCCGCAGATCGCATCGATCTCGGCGGGCGCGAACATGCTCTACGCCGATGCGAACTGGGATGTCACGCTCGTCGCCGATTTCGACTCCATCGAGGCGCTCGAGCAGTACCAGGTGCACCCGGCGCACGTCGAAGCCGGCGCCTACATCAAGAGCGTGGTCGCCTCGCGCGTGGCGGTCGACTTCGAAGTCTGACCGTCGGCCGCATTTCAGTGAATGCGGTGTAACCGGACTGTAATAGTCCGACCCGAGACATCCGGTCGATTCCGTGTCAGGATGGGCGAAACATTCGCCTGCGGGGCATCGTCGCCCCGCTCGTTCCTGGAGCGATAATGTCCCGTCGTCGTGACACCCTGTTCGGTCTCGCCCTTGTCTCCACCGCAGCCCTGGCCCTCGCCGGTTGCGCATCCGGAACGGATGACACATCCGCGAGCGCCGGTGATGAATACGGTCTCGTCAAGACCGGTGTGCTCACCGTCTGCTCCGACATCCCCTATCCGCCCTTCGAATTCGAGGGCGGCGACAACGGCACCGGCTACACCGGCTTCGACGTCGACCTGCTCGACGCGATCTCCCAGAGCCTCGATCTCGAGCTCGCGATCGTCGTCACCAACTTCGACGCCCTGCAATCCGGAACGGCACTGGTGGCCGGAAACTGCGACCTCGGCGGTTCGGCGATGACGATCACCGAGGAGCGCAAGGCGAACATCGACTTCTCCGACCCGTACTACGACTCGCTGCAGTCGTTGCTCGTGCCCACCGGCAGCGACATCACGGGCATCGATGATCTCGACGGCAAGCGGGTCGGCGTGCAGCAGGGCACGACGGGCGAGATCTACGCGACCGAGAACGCCGCCGGTGCGACGCTGGTGCAGTTCCCCTCCGACGGTGAGCTGTGGCCGGCGATCCAGGCGAAGCAGATCGACGCGATCCTGCAGGACCAGCCCGTCAACCTCGAACACGAGAATGCCGACAGCGGTTACGTGATCGTCGAGGAGTACGACACCGATGAGCAGTACGGCTTCGCGTTCGCGAAGGGGGAGAAGGTCGAGCTGCGCGAGGCGGTGAACGCGGCGCTGCAGGACCTGCGCGATTCGGGCGAGTACGACACGATCTACGACGCCTACTTCACCGCGAACTGAGGCTGCGGGCGGAGAGCGCGAGATGGCGCTTCGAAAGAGAACCAAGAGTCAGATCTACCACGTCGGCACCTATGTGGTCCTGGCGGCGATCCTCATCTGGGCGGTGCTCAGTACCGACTGGCCGAAGGTGGCGCACCAGTTCGCGAACCCCGAGGTCGCGGCGAAGATGTTCCCGGGCATCATCACGATCGCGCTCAAGAACACCATCCTGTTCACGCTGGTCGCATTCTTCGGCGGGCTGGTGCTCGGCATCGTCCTGGCGCTGATGAAGCTGTCCGAGGTGGGGCCGTTCCGGTGGGTGTCGACCGCATGGATCGAACTGTTCCGGGGCCTGCCGGCGCTGATGACGATCTTCGCCTTCGCGTACATGCTGCCGATCGCCCTCAACGTGCGCATCCCCGGCGGCTCCGTGGGCGCCGGGCTCCTCGGACTCGTGTGCGTGGCATCCGCCTATATGGCCGAAACGATCCGTGCCGGCATCCAGGCGGTTCCGAAAGGGCAGACCGAGGCGTCCCGGTCGCTGGGGATGTCGCCGATGAAGACGATGTTCTGGGTCGTGCTGCCGCAGGGCTTCCGCATCATCATCCCGCCGATGACGAACGAGTTCGTGCTGCTGCTCAAGGACACCTCGCTCATGTTCATGGCGGGCACGACGCTGCTGACGAAGGAGCTGACGACCTTCGCCCGCGATGGGCTCACCCAGAACGCCAGCGCGACGCCGTTCGTGATGGCCGCGCTGCTGTATCTGGTCGTGACGATCCCGCTCACGCGCTTCGTGGCGTGGCTCGAACGACGCATGGCGAAGGAGAGATGATGACGACCGCCCAGATCGACCTCAACGCCCCCGCGATCGAGGTGCGTGCGCTGGTGAAGACCTTCGGCGATAACGAGGTGCTCACGGGCATCGACCTGACGGTCGCGGCCGGCGAGGTCGTGTGCGTGATCGGGCCGTCCGGTTCGGGCAAATCGACGCTGCTGCGCTCGGTGAACCTGCTCGAGCAGCCCACGAGCGGTCAGGTGCTCATCGAGGGCGTCGACATCACCGACGAGGACACCGATATCGACCGGGTGCGGCAGCGCATCGGCATGGTCTTTCAGCAGTTCAACCTCTTCCCGCACATGACGGTCCTCGGCAACCTCACGATGGCGCAGCGGCGGGTGAAGAGACGCGGCAAGGCCGAGGCGGAGCGGATCGCGCACGAGATGCTGGCGCGCGTGGGGCTCGCCGAGAAGGCGGATGCTTTTCCCGGACATCTGTCCGGAGGACAGCAGCAGCGCGTCGCGATCGCGAGAGCCCTGTGCATGAACCCCGACATGATGCTGTTCGACGAGCCGACCTCGGCATTGGACCCGGAGCTCGTCGGCGAGGTGCTGCAGGTGATGCGCACACTCGCCGACGAGGGGATGACGATGCTCGTCGTCACGCACGAGATGGGCTTCGCGCGTGAGGTCGGTAGTCGCCTGATCTTCATGGACGGCGGTGTCATCGTCGAAGAGGGGGCGCCCCATGAGGTGCTGTCCAACCCGCAGCATCCGCGCACCCAGGACTTCCTGGCACGCGTGCTCTGAGGGTCCGGGCCAGCGCGCCTGATCTGACATCCTGTACTTGATGGAAATCGGCGCCGTGCTCGGGCTCGAGCAGCTCACGTGGGGCATGCTCGTGTTCGTCGTCGTCGCGGCGTTCGCGGCCGGCTGGATCGACGCGGTCGTCGGCGGGGGAGGGCTGCTGCAGCTGCCCGCTCTGCTTCTCATCCCGGGCATCGCTCCGGTGCAGGCGCTCGCGACGAACTAGCTCGCCTCGGTGTTCGGCACCGCGACCAGCAGCGTCACGTACTATCGGCGGGCGAAACCCGATATCCGTACGGCGATCCCGATGGCCCTGATCGCCCTGGTGGGCTCGTTCTCGGGGGCCGGAGTCGCGATCATCCTGCCGGCGTCGGCGTTCAAGCCGATCATCGTCGTCGCACTCATCGCCGTCGCACTGTTCACCGCATTCAAACCGCAGCTCGGGGCATCCACCATGCTGCGCTTCCAGGGCAAGCGGCATCACATCATGGCCGGTGCCACCGGTCTCGTGATCGGCTTCTACGACGGCATGATCGGGCCGGGAACGGGCACGTTCCTCGTGATCGCGCTCGTCGCGCTGCTCGGCTACGACTTCCTGCAGGCCAGTGCGAAGGCGAAGATCGTCAACCTCGCCACCAACGCCGGGGCGCTCCTGCTGTTCATTCCGCACGGCTCCGTGCTGTGGCTGCTCGGCGGGATCCTCGCCGTGGCGAACGTCGCCGGCAGCTATCTCGGGTCGCGCATGGCGATCTCCCGCGGCACGAAGTTCATCCGCGTGGTATTCCTCGTCGTCGTGGCAGGTCTCATCGTCAAGCTCGGCTTCGACGTCTGGAACGAGAACATCGCCGTCGCGCTGGATCGCGTCAGCGCGGCAGGTGGTACTTGAAACCCACATGGGATGCCGTGAACCCGAGGCGCTCGTAGAAACGATGCGCGTCGGTGCGGGCGGCATCCGATGTCAGCTGCACCATCTGCGCGTCGAGTGCGGGGGCCGCGGCATCCGTCACCCAGCGCATGACCGCCGAACCGATCCCCGCCGAGCGCAGATCGCTGCGCACACGCACGGCCTCCACGAGCAGGCGCCGGGCGCCGCGCCGGGCCATGCCGGGGATCGACGTCAGCTGCAGCGTGCCGACGACGGCGCCGTCGAGCTCGGTGACGAGCAGATCGTTCGACGGTTCGGCGAGGACGGCGTCGAGGGCCTCGAGGTACGCGGGACGGTCATCGATGGATGCCACATCTCCACGACTCGCGCTGATCGGGTCGTCCGACATCAGGGCGATGAGCGCATCGCCGTCTGCCGCGGTCGCTCGGCGCAGGAGCACCGACCCGGCACGGCTGTCGAACGAGTACGGCAGAGGCAGGGATGCGAGCATCTCCCCATCATCCCCGAGTCTGCGCTGTCGAGCCCCCGTCTACGCGTCGAGCCCCCGTCTTACCTGCGCAGGTAAGACGGGGGCTCGACGTTAAAACGGGGGCTCGGCGAACGAGCGTCGGCTCAGGCCTCGTCGTCCTCCGGGACGAAGTCGACGCCGGCCTCGGCGCGCTGCGCATCCGTGATGGGGGCGGGTGCGCTGGTCAGCGGGTCGAAGCCGTTGCCGGTCTTCGGGAACGCGATGACCTCGCGGATCGAGTCGGTCTTCGTCAGGTGCTGCAGCACGCGGTCCATGCCGAGCGCGATTCCACCGTGCGGCGGGGCGCCGAACTTGAACGCGTCGAGCAGGAAGCCGAACTGCTCCTGAGCGACCTCGTCCGAGATGCCCATGACCTCGAAGACGCGCTTCTGCACGTCCTCGCGGTGGATGCGGATCGAGCCGCCGCCGAGCTCGGTGCCGTTGCACACGATGTCGTAGGCGTAGGCGAGAGCCGAACCGGGGTCGGTGTCGAAGGTGTCCTGGAACTCCGGCTTCGGGCCGGTGAACGCGTGGTGCACGGCGGTCCATGCGCCGGCGCCGACGGCGACGTCACCGGATGCGACAGCATCCGCGGCGGGCTCGAACATCGGCGCGTCGACCACCCAGGTGAAGGCGAACGTGTCGGGGTCGAGCAGACCCAGGCGACGGCCGATCTCGACGCGGGCGGCGCCGAGCAGTGCACGCGACTCCTTGGCGGAGCCGGCGGCGAAGAACACGCAGTCGCCGGCCTCCGCGCCGGTCAGGGCGGCGAGTCCCGCCTGCTCCGTCTCGGACAGGTTCTTGGCGACGGGACCGCCGAGTGTGCCGTCTTCGTTGAAGAGGACGTAGGCGAGGCCGCGTGCCCCGCGCTGCTTGGCCCAGTCCTGCCAGGCATCCAGCTGCTTGCGCGGCTGCGATGCGCCGCCGGGCATGAGCACCGCACCGACGTAGTCGGACTGGAAGACCCGGAAAGTGGTCTCCGAGAAGTACTCGGTCGCCTCGACGAGTTCGAGTCCGAAGCGCAGGTCGGGCTTGTCGGAGCCGTACTTGGCCATCGCGTCGGCGTAGGTGATGCGCGGCAGTGGCGTCTGCACGTCGACGTCGATCGTCTTCCACATCGCGACGATGAGAGATTCCATCATCTCGATGACGTCCTGCTGCTCGACGAAGCTCATCTCGATGTCGAGCTGTGTGAACTCCGGCTGGCGGTCTGCGCGGAAGTCCTCATCGCGGTAGCAGCGGGCGATCTGGTAATACTTCTCGACACCGCCGACCATGAGTAACTGCTTGAACAGCTGCGGGCTCTGCGGCAGGGCGTACCAGCTGCCGGGGTGCAGGCGTGCAGGCACGACGAAGTCGCGGGCGCCTTCGGGCGTCGAACGGGTCAGCGTCGGGGTCTCTACCTCGATGAAGTCGCGCTTGTCGAGCTCGTCGCGGATCGCCTTGTAGACCTTGGAGCGCAGACGAAGAGCGGATGCTGCGGCCGGGCGTCGCAGGTCAAGATAGCGGTGCTTGAACCGCACATCCTCGCCTGCTGTTTCGGAGTCGCCGAGGCCAGTGGAGACCTGGAACGGCAGCGGGGCGGACTCGTTGAGAATCTCGACCGTTGTCGCAATGACCTCGACCTCACCGGTCGGCAGGTTGGGGTTCTCGTTGCCGTCCGGGCGGCGCGAGACCTCGCCGGTGACCTTCAGAACGAACTCGCTGCGCAGCGGATGCGCACTCTCTTCGTCGCGGATGACCACCTGCGCGATACCCGAAGCATCGCGGAGATCAATGAACGCGACTCCTCCGTGATCACGACGACGATCGACCCAACCCGTAAGGGTGACGGTCTGACCGATGTTCGAGGCATCCAGGGAGCCAGTCGTGTGAGAGCGAAGCACGGAAGATTCCTCCAGTTCAGAAAAGGGAACTCGCCCATTCTACGGGGGCGCGCCGATGACCGATGAGCCAGTAGGTGTCGTCCGGATAGACTCCGTCGTAACTGGCCGATAGCGCCACTCACGCATAGGAGCGAACCCGTGGATTTGAATCTGGTTACCGAACAGGTGTTCTCGACGAGCTCAGTCCTATTGAGCATCGTGATTTACGTGATCTACGCGATCACGATGTGGAAGGTGTTCGCGAAGGCGGGCTATCCGGGCATCCTCGCGCTGATCCCGATCGTCAACTGGATCATCCTCGTGAAGATTGCCGGGATGAGCGGCTGGTTCGTGCTGCTGTATCTCATCCCGATCGTGAACATCGTCTTCGCCATCGTCGTAGCGGTCAAAGAAGGCGCTAATTTCGGCAAGGGTGGTGTCTTCTCGTTCTTCCTGCTGTGGTTGTTCCCTGTCATTGGGCACCTGATCATCGGGTTCGGCTCCGCGCAGTACCGCCGCGTCTGAACGACGCCACGATGCCGGGGCATCCCTAGACTGAGCAGTATGCCCGCCGAACGCCTTCATCTCGTCCGCCACGGCGAAGTTCACAATCCCACCCGTGTGCTCTACGGGCGACTTCCGCACTACCGGCTGAGCGAAGCGGGCAGGCAGATGGCGCATGCCGCGGCCGAACACATCGCTGATCTGGGGCGACCGGTGACTTCGCTGCGTAGCTCGCCGCTGCAGCGGGCACAGGAGTCGGCCGAGCCGTTCACGGAAGTCTTCGGGCTGGATGCTGTCATCGATGAGCGGGTCATCGAGCCGACGAACGTGTTCGAAGGCACCCAGATGCGGCGCTCGCTGCGCGACCCTCGCAACTGGTGGCATCTGCGTCGGCCGTCAGTGCCCAGTTGGGGCGAGCCTTACTTCTCGATCGCTGAGCGCATGGAGCAGGCGATGAACGGCGTTTGGGATGACACCGTCGGTGGCGATGCGGTCATCGTGTCTCATCAGGCTCCGATCTGGGTGACGCACCTGCATGTGGCAGGGCTGCGATTGCCGCACGATCCTCGAACCCGGCGTTGTGCTCTGTCGAGCGTGACCTCGTTCGAGCGCGTCGGTGATGTTTGGCGAGAGGTCGCGTACGCCGAGCCCGCATCGCAGGGAATCGACCTCGGCGCAGTCTGACTCGGGCGCTCCCTTCCTGGACGGCGAACGATCCATTCCTGGACGGCGAACGAGGGGCCACCTGCCCGGCGGCGGCTTTCGCGCGCCACGAGGGACAGCCCCGACCTGGCCACGACTCCAATCCGGTCTAGACGTTGTGCTAGTAGGTCTGGCAATTCGACTATTGCCTAAGGATCCTCTACCGTGGTATGGCCTCCCGGGGAGGGTTGGCGTCCAAATCTGAGGGGGGGGCGGGTCATGAATGATCGCGTCTTATCACGAAAATCCGAGCGATTCAGAAGGTTGGTGGCGGGCCTAGGCGCTCTGCTGCTGGCCACGACGTTCCTCGTATTCGGCTCGGCGCAGCCGGCGGCAGCCGCGGCTAACGGCGAGCTCGATGTTCGCGCGATGAGTATTGAGTGCGGGTTCACGAACCTCACCACAGGCAATGAGTCGGGCACGCGTTGTGCCGACATCCCGGGCACCTGGTACCCGAGCGAGACGGCCAACTACCAGGCGATCAAAGCAGGAGGCGGAACGCCGCAGGCCTGTGAGGCAACCGCGGTGACCGCTCCGGCAGAGAATATCTCGGACGCTTCGGTCGCGGTTGAGCCCTTCGACTGCCACGGTCGCACGCACGGTACACCCAACCTGCTCGCTTCGATCTTCTCCGGAACCGACGCTGATGGTCTCCCGGATCTTCCGAGCGAATCACCGTGGCCCAGCAATGGTGATGAGTGCGTCGTGACGACTCCGCTCGTCACTGATGTCACTGCGCCAACCTGCGGTGTCGGCACGAACAACCGGCACACCTCGGATCTGTACATTCTCGAGGGCTACCTCTTCCTTCCTGCTGTCGCCAGCGGTGAGATCATCATCCGCGCGAGCAACGAGGATCTGTCTGGCCAGGAGCGTGCCGAGTACATGGCATTCCTGGCGTCTGCGGACGAATCGTTCGCGAACCTGGAGTTCCGCGGTGAAGCGCAGACTGCGGTCAACCAGGCGAGCGGGATCGACTTTCCGGTAGCGGTCAGCACAGATGTCGGCCAGGTCTGCGCAAGCTCCACGAACGCATTCCGTCTGTACATGCAGGACAACATCGATGGATCCTCTGCCTCGCTGAAGTGGGACCTGGGAGAGGGTGACGGTTTCGTCAGCATTCCCGCGACAAACTTCGGCAACAACCCGACCGCTGCCCCGGGATGTGAGCCGCCGACGGACCCGACCGAGCCGACCGAGCCGACGGACCCGACCGAGCCGACGGATCCGACGGATCCGACCGAGCCGACGGATCCCACAGACCCGACTGAGTCGCCCGAGGCGACGGAACCCACGGACCCGACCGAGCCGGCCGAGCCCACGGTTCCGACCGAGCCGACGGACCCCGCGCAGCCGGCCGCGCCGCGCGAACCCTCCGCTGACGGTGGCCTTGCGGCCACGGGTGGCGCCGACCTCATGCCTTACGGCCTGATGGGTGCTGCCTTGCTCGTTGCCGGTGGAATCGCGCTCAGCATCCGCCGCGTACGTCGCGCTTGAGCTGACAGCAGATCAGACGGCCCGCCCTTTCGAGGGCGGGCCGTCTGTCGTTTGGCCGGATACGAGACCGCGCCAGAGATGGCTTCCAGCATCCAGAGCACCCATAGGGTCTCGAGCCTAAACTGGGGGAGTGCCTCTCGCATCGACGAATCGTGACAGCCGCCTCTCCATTACTCGACGTTCGCGTCGAATAATCGGAGCCGCGTTCGCCGTGCTGTCTGCTGTCGCTCTGAGCGCGTGTGCGCCGGACTCGGTCGCCCAGCAGTACCTCGAAGGTAGCGACAAGGGCTACATCTCCGCTGAGCTGACGGTGAGCGAGATCGCACCCGATGAGCGCGGGGAGCCCGTCGAGTTCGCGGGAGTAACCGAGCACGGCGACGAGTTCACCAGCTCTGAGATCGCCGGAGATGTGACCGTCGTCAACTTCTGGTACGCAGCCTGTGGGCCCTGCCGAGTCGAAGCGAAAGATCTCGAGGCGGTCTGGCAACAGTACGAAGACCAGGATGTGTCCTTCGTCGGGGTCAACACCTACGATCAGCCCGACACTGCTCGCGCATTCGCCGAAGAGTATGGCATCACCTACCCGAGCCTCATCGATGTCGACTCCGGCGATGCGAAGCTCGCGTTCGCGAAGGTCACCCCGATCCAAGCGACGCCGACCACGCTCGTTCTTGATAAGCAGGGGCGCGTTGCGGCTCGGATCATCGGCCAGCTCGATGGACCGAGCATCCTCTCCACCCTCGTGGGAGACGCGCTCGCGGAGAGCGCGTGAACACTCAGGAGCTGATCGGCTCTGGAGCCCTCTGGCTGGCGATTCCGGTCGCCATGCTCGCCGGACTCGTGTCCTTTCTCTCGCCCTGTGTGCTGCCGCTCGTGCCGGGATACCTCGGTTTTCTCGGTGGTGCGGCGGCGCCGCGTGGAGTTTCGGGAACGTCGGCAGGCTCGGGGAGCAAACCCGCCCGTGGCCGTCTGGTCCTCGGCGTGCTGCTGTTTATCCTCGGCTTCAGCGTCGTCTTCATCGCCTTCACGGCCATCGGTGGCGCAGCATCGGTGTTCTTCCTGCAATGGGGCGAGCTGATCACCCGCATTCTGGGCATCGTGATCATCGCGATGGGGCTCGTCTTCGTGGGATTATTCGGATTCATGCAGCGGGAGGTCCGGCTGCAGGTCAACTCGAGAACCGGTCTCATCGGCGCGCCCTTGCTCGGCTTTGCCCTCGGCATCGGCTGGGCTCCGTGCATCGGGCCGACACTCGCGGCCATCACCGCCGTCTCCTGGACTCTCGGCGATCCCGTGCGCGCAGGTCTGCTCGGTCTGGCGTACAGCCTCGGCCTCGGCATCCCGTTCCTGCTCGTCGCGCTCGGTTTCGGCTGGGCGACGAAGGCGGTCGGGTTCCTGCGCCGCCACATCCGTATCGTGAACATCATCGGCGGTGCCCTGCTCATCGCACTTGGCCTGCTCATGGTCACCGGGTTGTGGACCGAGATCATGTCGCGGTTGACGGCGGTGATGGGCAGTGTCAACCTCCCGCTCTGAGAACGCCGCCTCTGAAGACAAGAACAAGGATGCTGTGAAAACCGAATCCACTGATCCGCTGCGCCCCTCCGACCACGTCAACAGCGACGGCGGGGCGATCATCCAGCCGCGTCTCGGTGTCGTCGGCTGGCTGCGCTGGGGCTGGCGTCAGCTGACGTCGATGCGCACGGCGATCATCCTGCTGCTCGTGCTGGCGGTCGCAGCGATTCCCGGGTCGATCTTCCCGCAGCGCATGGCCGATCCCAACGGCGTCACGCAGTGGCAGAGCGAGAACCCCGACCTGTTCCCCGTGCTCGACGCGATGGACCTGTTCGATGTCTACCTGTCACCGTGGTTCTCGGCGATCTACCTGCTGCTGTTCATCTCGCTGGTCGGTTGCGTGCTTCCGCGCATCAAGCACCACATCACCGCGCTGCAGGCGCGGCCGCCGCGCACGCCGGCGCGCCTGAAGCGCCTCGAAGACCACCGGGAGGCGACGCGTGAGGCAGCGGATGCCGACGCCGAGGCCGCCCGGTCGATCGAGGTCGCCCAGAAGCAGCTCAAAGCACTCGGCTACCGTGTCGAGCGGTACGACCGCGGGCGCACCTGGTCGGTGTCGGCCGAGCGCGGATATTGGCGTGAGACCGGCAACCTGGTCTTCCACTTGGCCCTCGTCGGCGTGCTCATCACCGTCGGCATCGGCGGCAGCTTCGCCTACACGGGCCAGCGCGTGGTCGTCGAGGGACAGACCTTCGTCAACACGCTGCTCGACTACGAATCCATGAACCGCGGACGTTTCGTCAGCGATGAGGCGCTCGAGCCGTACGCCATGACGCTCAACTCCTTCGACGTCACCTATGAGGAGTACGGCAGCGCGGCCTCCGGCCAGGCCGGCGGGTTCGCGGCGAATGTCAGCGTGCGCGAAGAGGGCGACACGTGGGATGACGCCGTGCGCGTCAACCACCCGCTCGACATCGCCGGAGACAAGATCTATCTCCTCGGCAACGGATACGCGCCGACCATCACGGTGCGCAACGCCGATGACGAGATCGTCTTCCGCAACTCGGTCCCGTTCCTCCCGCAGGACACCAACCTCACCTCGCTCGGCGTCATCAAGGTCACCGACGGCATGCCCGAGCAGCTCGGCATCGCCGCGTTCTTCTACCCGACCGTCGCCCAGCTCGAGTCCGGGGCGTACACCTCGATCTACGGCGATCTGTACAACCCCGTGCTGACGCTGCGCGTCTACGAGGGCGACCTCGGCATCGACGGCGGAACGCCCCGCTCGGTGTACGTGCTCGACACCGAGGAGCTCACGCCGATCGTCGGCGACGGCAGCGGCGTCGAATCGATCGAGCTGCAGCCCGGCGAGACGGCAGAGCTGCCCGATGGGCGAGGAACCGTCACCTTCGAGAACGAGGCGCCGGCCGGTTCGACCGACTACCTCGACTCCGTGAAACGGTTCGCCTCGCTGCAGATCCACCACGATGCATCCGCCGTCTGGGTGCTGGTCTTCGCGCTGCTCGCCCTCGCCGGACTGATGATCGCCCTCTTCGTGCCCCGCCGGCGCATGTGGGTCAAGGCCACCGCCGAGGACGGCGCGATCACCCTCGAGTACGCGGGCCTCGCCCGCGGTGAGGATCCCACGCTCGCCGCCGCCGTCGACGACCTCGCCGCCGGCCACGCACGGCTCCTCGATTCCGCAGAAACCCCCCGAAAGTAGACTGGGACCATGGACCTCGATTCCCTCTCGATCCTGTTCATCTGGACAGCGATCGCGATCTACGCCGGCGCGTTCGTCGCCTACGCGTTCGATCTCGCCCGCCGTTCGGAGGTCAGCGCCGATGCGCGCTTCGAGCGCGAGTCCGCGCTGGTGGGCGCCGGAGCATCCGGCGCGCCGATCGTGCAGGGCGCGAAGACGCCCGCCAAGCCGCGATACGTCATGGCGCGCATCGGCACGACGCTGACGGTGATCGCCTTCCTCCTGCACCTGGGAGCGACGGTCATGCGCGGGATCGCGGCCGAGCGCGTGCCGTGGGCCAACCTGTACGAGTTCGCGATGACGGGAACGCTCCTCATCGTCTTCGTCTACCTGCTGGTCCTCACCCGGGTCGATCTGCGCTTCCTCGGCACGTTGATCACGGGGCTCGTCGTGATCCTCATGGGCACCGCGGGGCTGAGCTTCTACGTCGGCGTCGTGCCGCTCCCCGATGCGCTCAAGAGCGTCTGGCTGGTCATCCACGTGTTCGTCGCCTCGCTCGCGACCGCATTCTTCGCGCTCGCGTTCGGACTGTCGGTCCTGCAGCTGCTGCAGTCGCGGCGGGAGCGCCGTCTGGCAGAGAAGGCCGAGAAGCCGGGGCTGAAGTTCATGAGCACCCTGCCCGGTGCGGAGAAGCTCGAGGGGATGGCGTTCCGTTTCGCGATCGTCGGGTTCATCTTCTGGACCTTCACGCTGATCGCCGGCGCCATCTGGGCGCAGGATGCCTGGGGCCGCTACTGGGGCTTCGACGTCAAGGAGACCTGGACCTTCATCGTCTGGGTGCTCTACGCCGGATACATCCACGCCCGCGCGACGCGCGGTTGGCGCGGCAACCCGTCGGCCTGGCTGTCGATCGTCGGCTTCAGCGCCGTGATCTTCAACTTCACGATCGTGAACGTGTTCTTCAAGGGACTGCACGCGTACAGCGGCCTCAGCTGAGTCGCGCCGTGGCTGCCGGTCGGCAGCGCCGTGGAGGAACCGCCCGGAGACGATCGTCTCCGGGCGGTTCGCCGTTTCGGCGGGGTATGCGCGGTCGGTGTGTGGTCGGTGTGGTGCCGTCAGTCGGATTCTTCGGGGCCTGTGCCGGTGCTGCGAGGGCCCTGCCGGCCGGGACACGCCGTGAGCCGGGGCTGCTGTCCGACGGGCGGCACACGGGCCGGGGCCGGCATGCGGCATCCGGCACGAGCGCAAACAGAAGATCCCCCGGAGCGGATGCGTTCCGGGGGATCTTCAGTGAGCGGGACGGATGCTACGCCTGGGCGAGCACAGCCTTCGCCGAGGTCGTGCGGCGCAGGGCCACCACGAGGGTCGTGACGACCAGGGCCAGCACCGCCCACACGATGAGCGCCGCCACGGCCGCGCCGTTGCCGGCGATGAGGCCGGTGAACGCCGGCGCCGTGGGCAGGGCCGCGCTGATCGACATCAGCCATCCGGGAACAGTGGAGATGAGGCCGGTGGCGACCGCGACCACACCCACCAGGGCGCTGATCCAACGGCCGATGCCGCCGAAGACGGCGACGAGGGCCTGGTTCACGGCGGCGAAGGCGATGCCGGCGATGACGGCGGTGCCGGCGAACGCCCACCAGGCGGCGGCGTCGTACTTCGCGACGAACTGCACGATGAGAGCGACGAGCACGCCCTGACCGGCGCCGAGGAGGGCCGCCGGGGCGAAGGCACGCAGGGCAAGGGCTCCCGAGGCGCGACGCGAGGTCAGCGTGCGGGCGGTGTGCGCACGCATCACGAGGAACGAGGCGAGGCCCCCGAACCACAGTGCGACGGCGGCGAGCAGCGGGATCGCGGTCGGGCCGAAGATCGTGCTTCCACCGGCGTCGGAGGACACCGGATCGGCGATCACCGAGGCGATCGAGGTCGATTCCTCGTCGGTGAACGAGGGGAGCTGCTCGGATGCCGTGCGCAGGCCGCCGGCGAGGTCGCCGGTTCCTGTGGCGAGGGCGTCGAGGCCCTCGGCGAGGGTCGTCGCGCCCTCGGAGAGCTGGGTGGCGCCGTCGCCGAGCGCGGTTGCGCCGGTGGACAGAGCGGATGCGCCGCTCGCGGACTGGTCGACGCCGTCGGCCAGCTGCGTGAGCGCACCGGCAAGAGAAGTCGCACCGGCGCCGGCCGTGCGCAACTGGGCGGCGAACGTGGACGGGAGCGCCGCGACGCCGGTGGAGACGCCGTCGATGTGGCCGTTCGCGTAGCCCGCTGCCGCTGCCGCGTCGCGTACGGATTTTTCCGCACCGCCCACGGTCTGTGCGTCGGCGTCGATGGCGGTGGCGCTGGCGGCGAGCCGGTTGCAGAAGTCTTCACCGGCGGCAGCGGGGTCGCATTCCCGTGCCAGGTCGCTGAGGCCCGCTGCATTTCCGCGGAGCGATGCGGCGGCCCCGCCGAGGGTCGTCGCTGCCGAGAGGGTGGAGTCCGCCGCGGTCTGCGCGTACCCGGCTGCGGCCGATGCCGCACCGACGAGCTTGTTCAGGTCGCCGTCGGGGGCCTCCAGAGCTGCGGCGCCCTGGGTGAGGCCGGCGCCGAGCTCACCGGCGCCGGCGGCGGCGGAACGGGTTCCCGAGCCGATCGTGCCGAGGCCGGCGGCTAGGTCGTTCGCCCCGCTGCCGAGCTGGGTTGCGCCGTCGGCGAGCTGGGTCGCGCCGCCCGGGAGCTCTGCTGCGCCGTCTGCTGCGCTGCGCGCTCCGTCGGCGAGCTCGAGGGCCCCGGAGGCCGCTTCACCGATCTGATCGCCGATGGTCGTGAACCCGACGAGCACGTTCTCGAGGGTGGCCTCCGAGAGCATGGTGCCGAGGCTGGATGCCGCGGCCGAGGCGATCTGCGAGGTGATGAGGTCGTCGGCGATCAGGGCGTCGTCGGGGGTGGTGACGGAGATGGTCGCCTGCTCGGGGGTCCCCTCGCCGGTGAACGCCTGACCGGCGGAGGTCGCCGCGGCGGAGAACTCGGCGGGGATCGTGACGACCGCCTGGTACTTGCCGGTGGCGAGGCCATCGGCGGCGTCGTCCTCGTTGGAGATGACCCAGGTGAGGTTGGAGTCGAGGTCGTCCGAGCCTTCGACGAGGCCCGAGGAGAGCTGGCGCCCGAGAGGGGTGTACTGGTCGTCGATCGTGACGGGCTCGTCGAGGTTGACGATCGCCGCGGTCATGCTGTCGAGGCGATCGGTCGGGTTCTGCAGCGCGGCGACGAGGATGCCCCCGATGATGGCGGGCAGCAGCAGCACGCCCAGCAGCGTCAGCCAGGTGACGGGCTTGCGGGAGCGGGCGCGTTCGATGGGGAGGGTCATGCGGTCACCTCGGAGTCGTGGTGTGCGGGCGACGCCGCGGCGTCGAGGAAGTCGGGCGTCGGCCAGGACGCCTCGGTGAGGATGATGCGCGCGGTGCCAGCATCGGATGCCGTGGCGAGCACGGCGAGCTCGCGCCGTGCGGCGGCGTCCCGCAGCATGGCCGTGGCCTGATCACGCTGGGCGCCGGTGAAACGGTCGATGCTGTCGATGACGACGAGCTCGGACGTGCCGCGCAGGGCCTCCTGCAGGTCGAGCAGCGCAGCATCCGGGTCGTCGACGAGGACGAGGCCGACGCGTCCGCGCACCCAGGCCGCCCGGCCGGGCAGCAGGTGGCCGTCGACGCGCAGCAGCCCGGATTCGGGGGTCAGGCGTCCGGAGATCGCGAGGGCGAGCGCACGGCGAGCGGCACGGCCGCGGCCGTCGACGATGAGAGCCTGCCCGGGGGCGAGGCGCAGTGACAGCCCCTCGATGAGGGGAGCATCGCCGCTGAGCACGAGGTCGTCGGCGGCGACGAGCGAGCCGTCGCCGGGCCATGCCTCGAGGTGGCGCTCGCGCTCGACGGCCTCTCCCTCGATGTCGACGCTGGGCAGGATCTTCTCGAGCCAGGCGGGGATCTCCCACGCCTTCTCGCCCAGCAGCGCCATGAGCGCGGGGATCAGTGTCATGCGCACGAGGAAGGCATCGATCGCGATGCCGGCGGCGAGGCCGAGCGCGATCGGCTTGAGCGACGAGTCACCCTCGGGCACGAACGCGACGAACACGGCGAACATGATGAGACCGGCGGCCGTGACGACCTTCGCCGATCCGGTGAATCCGCTGCGCACGGCGCGCTTCGCGGCTGCCCGCCGCGCTGCGCGGTCAGGGGATTTGGCGTCGGGGTCGTGGACGAAGTCCTCGCGCATGCGCGAGACGAGGAAGACCTGGTAGTCCATCGCGAGGCCGAACAGCACGCCCATGAGGATGATCGGCATGAAGCTGATGATCGGACCGACCTTCGCGACGTGCAGGAGGTCTGCCGCCCAGCCCCAGGAGAACACGGCGCCGACGACGCCGAAGGCGGCGACGATCGACAGCAGGTATCCGAGGGCGGCGGTGACGGGCACCCAGATCGAGCGGAACACGATCGTCAGCAGCACGAGAGACAGGCCGATGACGAAGATGCCGAAGGGCAGCAGCGCTGCGCCGAGCTGGTCGGAGATATCGATCGCGACGGCGGTGAAGCCGGTGACCTTGATGTCGATGCCGAACTCCTCGAGCCATTCGTCGTGGTGCGAGCGCAGTTCGCGCACCACATCGGCGGTGGCCGGGTCATCCGGGGCGGTCTCGGGGATCACCTGAACGATGCCCGTATCGGCGGTCTCGTTCGGGGTGGCGAGCGCGACCTCCTTGACGCCGGGGATCTCGGCGACGGCATCCCCGAGGTCTTCCATGAGGCCCAGAGGATCGGTGGAGGTGACGATCGTGCCGGTGAGCACGAGCGGACCGTTGAATCCGGGTCCGAACTCCTCGGCGACGAGGTCGTAGCTCTGGCGCGCTTCGTCGTCGGGGGCGAGCACGCCGGCGTTGGGGAGCGCGAGGTTGAGGCTGAGCGCCGGGATCGCGACGGCCCCGAGGCCGAGGATGACAGCGAGCGAGACGAGCACCGGATGCTTCGTCACCCCGCCGACCCAGCGATCGGAGAAGCCGCGGCGCGGTGCCTTCGCGGTGCTCTTCGGGGCCTTCTTCGGACGGCCGACGATGCGCATGCCGAGGAAGCCGAGCACGGCGGGCGTCAGAGTCACCGAGATGAGAACGCCGAAGGCGACGGCGACGGATGCCGCGATGCCCATGGTCGTCAGGAACGGGATGCCGGCGAAACCGAGGCCGATCAGGGCGATGAGCACAGTGATGCCGGCGAAGACGACGGCCGATCCCGCGGTTCCCACAGCCCGGGATGCCGATTCCTCGGGGGCGACGCCCTCGCGGACCTGGTCCTGGTGGCGCGCCATGATGAACAGCGCGTAGTCGATGCCGACCGCGAGCCCGAGCATGAGCGCGAGCAGCGGGGTCGTGGAGGAGATGGTCGAGAAGGCGGTCGCGGCGTAGATGCCGGCGATCGAGATGCCGACGCCGAGGACGGCGGTCAGCAGCGGGAGGCCCGCGACGACGAACGAGCGGAACGTCACGACGAGGACGAGCAGGGCGATCACCAGGCCCACGGCCTCGGTGAGGGTCACGCCCGGGATCGAGATCGCGAACAGGTCGCCGCCGAGCTTGAGCTCGGTGCCGGCGGGCAGTTCGTCGCGCAGCGCGTCGACGGCGGCGGTGAGAGCGTCCTTCGTCTCATCCGAGACGTCGGTGGACTGGCCGTCGAACTGCAGCTGGACGATCGCGGCGGTCTCGGACTCGTTGACCATCCCCTCGATCATCTCGTCGTAGGGGGAGGTGACGGCCAGGGCGCCCTTGAGGTCGGCGAGCTCATCGACGGCATCCTCGATCGGCTCACGATAGGCGGCATCCGTGATCGAGTCGCCGTCGGCGGCGACGACGATGAACTGCGCGTTCGTGCCGCTCACCTGCGGGAACGAGCGGCCGAGCTGCTCGATGCCCTCCTGCGCCTCGGTGCCGGGGATCGTGAAGGAGTTGTCCGTGCCCTTCTGGAGGAACAGGGCGCCACCGCCGGCGAGGGCGAGGACGATGAGCCAGGCGGCGAGGACGCGCCAGGGGTGGCGGAACGACCAGCGTCCGAGGGACGACAGGAGTGTGGACACAGGATCCTCCGAGGAGTCGGACGGGAGAATGGATACAGATGTGTATCCGATACATCTCTGTATCCTACGCGGGTCGGGCGTGTGAAACTGTGGGCAGGATGTGAGAGTGGGAGCATGACGATTCCGGTGACGAAAAGGCGCGAGAACACCCGTGCGCGGCTGCTCGACGCTGCCGCCCAGGTGTTCGCCGAGGTCGGCCTGGAAGGCGCCAGCGTCGAAGCGATCTGCGAGCGCGCAGGATTCACCCGCGGTGCCTTCTACTCGAACTTCGTCTCGAAGGACGAGCTGTTCCTCCAGCTGGCGTCCGCCTTCGCCGAGCGCCGGCTCGTGCAGGTGCGCGCCAGCATCGCCGCATTCACCGAATCCGGTGAGCTGCACAGCGGCGCCGACGCTTTCGAGCTCGTGCGCCGCGTGCTCGAATCCGGCGAGGAGGATCGCCTCAGCATCCTCATGATGAGCGAGATCCGCATCCGCGCCCTCCGTGATGAGGAGTTCGGCGCCGCTTACCTCGCCCAGGAGAAGGACCTCGTCGACGGCATCCAGGAGATCATCCGGGGCATCGTCGACGCCGGCCTGTTCTCGTTGCGCGTCGACGTCGAGACCGCCGCGCGCATCCTCATGAGCGTGTGGGGCGATGCCATGGTGATCGGGGCGATCGGTGGCCTCTCCGAGAGCCAGATGCAGGACACGGGAGGCGCCATGCTCGGACGCCTCGTGGAGCTCATCGTCTGCGAGCCCTGATCCCTCAGGGCTGATCCGTCAGCGCGGCGCGAGCAGGGCGTGGCAGCGGGTCAGGCGGTCCAGCCACGCGTCGCGCCGGTCATCGGATGCCGCGAGCCGGTCGAGTCGCGCAGCATCCGGGATCACACGTCCCGCCGGGATCGCTCCATCCAGGGGCACGAGGTCGGCGACGTCCTCGATGAACAGCGCGCCGGTGCCCAGGCCGCAGTCGAAGTCGAGCGCGGGGAGCGCGGCCGCGAGCGCCGCGCCCTGGCTCAGGCCCACGGCGGTGTCGAGAGCGCTGGAGACCACCGCGGGCAGGCCCGCCTCGGCGACGATGTCGAGGGCGCGGCCGATGCCGCCCAGCGGCTGCGCCTTGATGATGACGAGGTCGGCGGCGCCGGCGCGGGCCACGGCGATCGGGTCCTCGGCCTTGCGCACGCTCTCGTCGGCGGCGATCGGGATATCCATGTACTTCACCCGCGCACGCAGCTCGGCGAGCTCGGCGACGGTGGCACAGGGCTGCTCGGCGTACTCGAGGTCGAACTCGGCGAGTGCGTGCAGGGCGCGTTCGGCCTCATCCACGGTCCATGCCGCATTGGCGTCGATGCGCACGCGCCCCTCCGGGCCGAGTACCTCGCGCACGGCGCGCACGCGGGCGATGTCGTCGGCGAGGTGCTGGCCGGGGTCGGCGACCTTCACCTTGGCGGTGCGGCATCCGGGGAAACGGGCGAGGATTCGGGGGACGTCCGCCGCGTCGACCGCCGGGACGGTGGCATTGACGCGGATGCTCGCGCGGTGCGGTGCGGGCTGCTCGTTCCATGCGTAGTCGATCGCCGCCGCGAGCCAGGTTGCGGCCTCGGCATCGTCGTACTCGACGAAGGGCGAGAACTCCGCCCACCCCTTCGGGCCCTCGAATAGGAGCGCCTCGCGAGTGGTCACCCCGCGGAACCGGGTGGTCATCGGCAGGGTGACGACGCGGGCGGTGGCGAGCAGGTCTTCCAGCGCGGGGAGCATGTGCCCATTGTCACCCCGACCTGCCGCCTCGCGCCGAACCTCGCACCGAATCGCCCGGCCGTGGCGTGTCGAGGGTAGTCGGGGCGGGCGGTCTCGCCTGAAGCCCGGGACGGGGGAGAAGGGGAGAAAACATCCATTGCCATAGTGTGTCTCACACGGTAAGGTGTGAGACATGAATGAAGTGACCGACACGCATCTGCAGGAACTGCGCCGCGGAACCGTGGTGCTCGCCTGCCTGCAGCTGCTGCGCGCGCCCGGGTACGGCTACGGTCTGCTCGAGCAGCTCGAACGACTCGGCTTCACCACCGACGCGAACACGCTCTACCCGTTGCTGCGCCGGCTCGAGAAGCAGGGCTTCCTCACGAGCGAGTGGAACACCGATGAGGCCAGGCCCCGCAAGTTCTACCGCACCTCGACCGAGGGCGCCGCCCTCGCCGACACCCTCACCACCGAATGGGTCGCCCTCACGCAGGCGATCGCCGCCCTCACCGAAGAGGAGAACTGACATGCCCAGCACGTACACCGAGCGATACATCGCCGCCGTCGCGAAGACCCTGCCGCCGCAGACCCAGGACGACGTGCGCGTCGAGCTGCAGGCATCCATCGCGGATGCCGTCGACGCGCGCATCGACCAGGGCGACGATCCGGCCGACGCCGAGCGCGCCGTCCTCGCCGACCTCGGCGACCCTGCCGCGCTCGCCGCGGGCTACGCCGACCGGCCGCTGCACCTCATCGGACCGCGCTACTACCTGACCTGGTTGCGGCTGCTGAAGCTGCTGCTGTGGATCGTGCCGATCTGCGTTGCCGGAGCAGTGGCGCTCGGAACGACGATCTCGAACGCGCCGATCGGCGAGATCATCGGCCAGACGGTCTCCGTCGGAATCAGCGTTATCGTCCACCTGGTGTTCTGGACCACGCTCGTCTTCGCGGTGCTCGAACGCACCGGCGCCGACACCGGAGCGGTCTGGAACGTCGACATGCTCGCCGAGCCCGAAGCATCCGGAAGCGGCCGCAGTGATGCGATCGCCTCGATCGTCATGGTCGTGATCCTCGCCGGCGCGATTGTCTGGGATCGCCTGCGCGGGTTCGTCCTCGCCGACGGCGAGGCGCTGCCGATCCTCAACCCGGATCTGTGGCCGTGGTGGGTGGCGGGGCTCTTCGCGCTGCTCGCGGCCGAAGCCGTCCTCGCCGTCGTCGTGTGGGCGCGGGGCCGCTGGAGCGTCGGCGCCGCGATCGTGAACACGGCACTCGCGGTGCTCTTCGTCAGCTGGGGGCTCACGCTGCTCGTGCGCGGTGAGCTCGTGAACCCCGAGTTCCTCGCCTTCGTCGTCGAGGCCGGCGGGGACGGGTTCGCGGCAGGAGATGCCGGCGCCGCTGAGCAGGGCGGCGTGCTGCGCATCCTCGCCGTGCTCACCGGATTCGTCATCGTCGGCATCTCGGCGTGGGATGCGATCGACGGCTGGCGCAAGACCCGCCGCGCGGCGCGCGCGTAGGCTGGGATCATGGTCTCCGATCTCTTCGATCCCGCGGAATGGGTGCTCGCGCCCGGTGCCGAGCACTACACCGACATCACCGCGCACGTCACGCACGACGGCGGCGTCGCCCGCATCGCCTTCAACCGCCCCGAGGTGCGCAACGCGTTCCGCCCGCACACGGTCGACGAGCTGCACCGGGCGCTCGACATCGCCCGGCAGGATCCGAAGATCGGCGCAGTGCTCCTCACCGGCAACGGTCCGAGTCCGAAGGACGGCGGCTGGGCGTTCTGCTCGGGAGGCGACCAGCGCATCCGCGGGCGCGACGGCTACAAGTACTCCGAGTCGACGACCGAGGTGCACGACACCGCCCGTGCGGGGCGTCTGCACATCCTCGAGGTGCAGCGGCTGATCCGCTTCATGCCGAAGGTCGTCATCGCGGTCATCCCCGGGTGGGCGGCCGGTGGCGGGCACTCGCTGCACATCGTCTGCGATCTGTCGATCGCGTCGGCAGAAGAGGCGAAGTTCAAGCAGACGGATGCTGACGTCGGAAGCTTCGACGCCGGATACGGCTCGGCGTACATGGCTCGCCAGACCGGGCAGAAGATCGCCCGCGAGGTGTTCTTCCTCGCCGAGGAGTACTCCGCGCAGCGCGCCTACGAGATGGGCGCGGTCAACCGCGTCGTCCCGCACGCCGAACTCGAGCGCGAGGCGCTGAAGATGGCGCGCACCGTGCTGACGAAGTCACCCACGGCGATCCGCATGCTGAAGTTCGCCTTCAACGCGGTCGATGACGGCATGGTCGGCCAGCAGGTGTTCGCCGGCGAGGCGACACGTCTCGCCTACGGGACAGACGAGGCCGTCGAGGGCCGCGACTCGTTCCTCGAGAAGCGCGACGCCGACTGGTCGGCGTTCCCGTACCACTTCTGATCGGCGGGCACGGTCATGCCAGAGCTGATCCCCGTGGCATCCGATGATGCTGTCGTTCTGCGCGATGCGCTGGCTCGCGCGCTCGACGGCGGCCCGGCGATCGGGCTCGGGATGCTCGGGGGTGAGTCCACGACGGTGTCGGAAGGCGTCGCCGTGGTGATCGCGACGTCCGGATCGACGGGTGTTCCGAAGCGGGTCATGCTCTCCGCCGAGGCGCTGCGCGCGGGAGCCGAAGCGACCGCTGCGCGCGTCGGCGCAGGACGCTGGCTGCTCGCGCTTCCCGCCTCCTATGTCGCGGGGCTGCAGGTGCTGACCCGATCGATCCTCTCGGGCACCGAGCCGAACGTGCTGAGCGGAAAGTTCTCCCCGCTGGCCTTCGCCGAGGCGACGCTGTCCCTCGTCCGCGAGGGGGGAGCGGACGACGCCCTGTTCACCTCGCTCGTGCCGGCGCAGCTTTCGACGCTGCTGGATGCCGCGGACGAAACCGCGGTGCGAGCATCCCTCACCGCCTATTCGGCGATCCTCGTCGGAGGCCAGGCCCTGCCCGAGCCGATCCGCGAGCGCGCGGCGGAGCTGGGCGTGCGGATCGTGCGCACGTACGGCTCCAGCGAGACGAGTGGCGGATGCGTGTACGACGGCATCCCGCTCGACACGGCCGCGGTGCGAACAGTCGACGGCGAGCTGCAGATCGCCGGCCCCATGCTCGCCGACGGGTACCTGGGCGATCCCGAGCGCACCGATCGCATCTTCGTCCGAGATGCGCACGGCATCCGCTGGTATCGCACCGGCGACCTCGGCATCGTGGAGGACGGCGTCGTGCGCGTGCACGGCCGCGCCGACAACGTCATCGTCTCCGGCGGCATCAACGTGTCGCTCGACCGGGTCGAGCGGGTCGTCCGGAACATCCCCGGTCTCGCCGGGGCGGTCGTCGTCGGCATTGAGGATCCTCGGTGGGGCGAAGCATCCGTCATCGTCGCCGCGCGCGGCGAGGCACTGCGTCGCACCGAGGCCGAACAGCTCGAGCACGCGCGGCAGGCGGTCGCCGACGGGATCGGCAAGCACGCGCGCCCCGCACGGCTCATCCTCGTCGATGAGATTCCGACCCTCGCATCCGGGAAACCCGACCGTGAGACGATCCGGCGGGCGGTCGCCGGCCCGCGCTGAGCACGACAGATACATCGCAAGACGGATGCCGCGGCATCCGCCCTCGCGTAGCGTGAGAACGTGATCCGTCCGCCGTCCCACGCCAGGCTCGTCGTCGACCTCGTCGCATCGCTCGCGCTGTTCGGGGCGTTGACGTCGATCTCGTTCGCCTTCTACGCGCCGGGCGCGCTGAGCACCACCATCCCCGAGGTCGTGGCCGTCGTCGCCCTCATCGTCTCGTCGATCCTGCAGTTCGGCGGTCTCGCCGTCGGCCGCATCGCCCCGGGGGTCGCGCTCGCCGCGGCCTGGGCAGGCGCGATCGTGCAGATGGCGGCGGGGCTGCAGCCACTGCCGATCAACCTGGCGATCCTCGGCGTGCTCTTCGCGACCGCCGCGTGGGGATCGCGACGCATCATGTGGGCGGGGCTCGCCTCGGCCGCGGGCGGCGGTGTCGTCGCCGTCGTCTACATGATCCTCGTCCACGGGCTGTTCCTCGGCACAGAGGGGCTGGCGAGCCTCACCGCGACCATTCTCGTCTTCGTCGTCGTCGTGATGCTCGCCCTCATCGCGCCCTGGATGGGCGGTTTCGGCTGGCGGATGGTGCTGCGCTGGCGCGCGAGCCGCGAGGCCCAGTCGCTCGCCGAGCTCGCAGCCGCCGAGGAACAGGAACGGGTCGCGATCGCCCGGGACATGCACGACGTCGTGGCGCATTCCCTGGCCGTGATCATCGCGCAGTCCGATGGGGCGCGTTATGCCGCGGCATCCGACCCGGCGATCGCCGTCGATACCCTCGGGACCGTCTCGGAGACGGCGCGCGCCGCGCTGTCGGACGTGCGGATGCTGCTCACACAGCTGCGCCACCGCCAGGGCGACGGTCCGCAGCCGATGCTCGCCGATCTCGAGCAGGTCTATGCGCAGGTGCGGCAGTCCGGCCGCGATCTGCGCGTCACGGTCGACCCGACCCCGCAGTCCGAGCCGCCGGCGGCGATTCAACTCGCCGTCTATCGCATCCTGCAGGAGGCGCTGACGAACGCGATCCGGCACGGCGCCGGTGACACGGTCGACGTCTCCCTGGCGTGGCTGCCCGAGCGCGTGGAGTTCGCGGTGCGCAACCCGGTCGGTCCTGGCGACGCGGGCGGTAGCGGCCACGGCCTCATCGGCATGCGCGAACGCGCACAACTGGTGGGCGGCACCGTGACCGCCGAGAGCGGGGAAGAGGAGTTCGTGGTGCGAGGGATGCTGCCGATTGGAGACGCCGAATGATCCGGGTGATGCTCGTCGACGACCAGGCGCTGTTCCGCGCCGGCATCCGCATGCTCGTCGGATCCCAGCCCGACATGGAGGTCGTCGCCGAGGCGGGCGACGGCGAGGAGGCCCTCCGTCTCGTCGCAGGCTCTCGGCCCGACGTCGTGCTCATGGACATCCGGATGCCGGTCATGGACGGCTTGACCGCCACCGCCCGGATGCTCGAGGCATCCGACGCCCCGCGCATCGTCATGCTCACCACGTTCGACCTCGACGAAGCCGCAGCGCGGGCGATCCGGCAGGGCGCGAGCGGCTTCCTCCTGAAGGACGCCGATCCGGAATTCCTGCTCGCCGCGATCCGCACGGTGCACTCCGGATCGAGTGTGATCGCCGCATCCGCCACCCGTGAGCTGTTCGCGCACTTCACGCCGCAGACGCGCCCCGTGCCGGAGTCGTTCGCAGCCCTCACCGACCGCGAACGGGAGATCTTCGCCCTCGCCGCCCGCGGACTGTCCAACGCCGAGATCGCGGGGCGCGAATACCTCAGTGAGGCGACCGTGAAGACGCACATCAGTCGCATCCTCACGAAGCTGTCGCTGCGCGATCGGGTGCAGCTGGTCGTGTTCGCTTTCGAGCACGGGCTGGCCTGAGCCGTTCCCGTTGCATCCGGTCCGGGATCATCCTCCGGATGTACGCGGATGCTCCGGGCGGGCGATGCGCCGCAGCATCCGCGATTCGTAGCGTCGGATGCATGGAGATCACGACCACCGACCTCGGGCTCGCCGCCCGTGTCCAGAACCTCACGAAGACCTATGGCACGGGCCACGGCGCCGTCACCGCCCTCGACGGGGTGAGCGTCGGCATCCGCCAGGGCCAGTTCACCGCGATCATGGGGCCGTCGGGATCGGGCAAGTCCACGCTCATGCACATCATGGCGGGCCTGGATGCGCCCACTGACGGACGCGTATGGATCGGGGACACCGACATCACCGGCCTCGGCGACCTCGAGCTGACGATTCTGCGTCGGCGCCGCGTCGGGTTCATCTTCCAGTCGTTCAACCTCGTGCCGACGCTCGATGCCAGAGCGAACATCCTCCTGCCGTTCGAGCTCGACGGCCGGCGGCCGACTGCGCTGGAGAGGGCTCGCATCGACGGACTGGTCGAGCGTCTCGGGCTCGCCGCGCGGCTCGGTCACCGCCCGCACGAGCTCTCCGGCGGACAGCAGCAGCGGGTTGCGATCGCACGTGCGCTCGCCACGGCACCCGACCTCGTCTTCGCCGACGAGCCGACCGGCAACCTCGACTCGCGTTCCGGCCGTGAGGTGCTGAAGCTACTCGCCGAGGCGAGCAGTCAGCAGGGACAGTCGATCGCGATGGTCACCCATGACGCGATCGCGGCGAGCCATGCCGACCGGGTGCTGTTCCTCGGCGACGGACGCATCGTCGCCGACCGGCCGCGCCAGAGCGCCGAGCAGATCGCGGCGCACATGCTCGCCGCGGAGGTGACGGCATGAGCGCTGTGACGGCGGTCGTCCCCGAGAGCTCGGCGACCGGACCGCGGTTCGGCTGGCTGAGCGAGCGGGGGATGGGCGCGAGCATCCTCGTCGCTGCTCTCTCGGCATCGTTCGGCGTCGTTCTGCTGGCGGCGACCGACTACAGCGGACGGATGCTTTCGCAGAACCCGTACATCGGGGACAGCGGCACACTCGCCGTGGTCGTCGGAATCCTGTCGGTGCTGCTGATCGGGGTGGCGATGTACGTCGCAGCGATCGTCACCGCCAACACCTTCTCGACCATCGTCGCCGGACGCACTCGGCGCATCGCCCTGCTGCGGCTGATCGGTTCGAGCGCCCGCGCGCAGCGCTCCGAGGTCGCCCGGCAGGGTCTCGTCGTCGGGGTTATCGGTGCAGCGGCCGGTGTCGTCGTCGGACTGGGCGTCGCGGCATCCGGGATCGCCCTCGCCGAGCGTTTCGTGGCATCCGTCGAAGGCTTCTCACTGGGGCAGCCGCTCTTCCTCGTGCCGGCCTTCGCGGTGGCCATCACTACCTGGGCAGCGGCGTGGGCCGGATCTCGTCGGGTGCTGACGGTGACGCCGCTGCAGGCGATCGGCGGGTCCGTCGAGCGCACGCACGAGGATGCCGCGGCCAGGCCCGTGCGTCACATCACGGCGCTGGTGCTCGTGGTCCTCGGCGTCGCGCTGCTCGTGGGCGGCGTGCTCGTCGGACTGATCACCCCGCTCGGCGTCATCGTGGCCTTCTTCGGCGGGCTCGCGTCGTTCACCGGTATCGCGCTCGCCGCGGTGCGGGTGATGCCGCCGCTGCTGCGTCTCGTCGGGCGCATGTTCGGGCGGTCGGCGGTCGCACGGCTCGCGGCGGAGAACGCGCTGCGGTATCCGGAGCGGTCGAGCCGGATGGCGATCGGCGTCGTGATGGGCGTGACGCTCGTGACGATGTTCGCCGTCGCGCTGGAGTCGGTGAAGAGGCTGCTCGCCGCGGCGGCCGGCGGTGCACTGGACCCGCAGTTCGCACTCATCATGGACGGATTCGCGACGGTCATGATGGTGCTCGTCGGCGTCTCGGCGGCGATCGCCGCGGTCGGGCTGGTCAACCTGCTCACGATCGGGGTGGTGCAGCGCCGCCGGGAACTTGGGCTGCTGCGGGCCGTGGGGCTGTCGAACGCGCAGGTGCGGCGGATGATCCTGCTCGAGGCGGTGCACATCACCGTGACGGCCACCGCGACGGGGCTCGTGCTCGGCGTCGGCTACGGGTGGGTGGCGGCGCAGTCGCTGCTGGGATCTGTACGAATGCCTCCGGATTTCGAGCAGACCGCCGGGCTCGTGGCGCCTGCCGTGCCGTGGATCCCGGTCGTCGTGATCGCCGTCGCCGCTGCGCTGCTCACGCTGATCGCCTCGGCCGCGCCGACCCGGCTCGCCACCCGCGTCGCACCCGTCGAGGCGCTCGCCGTGGACTGACGTCTTCCCGCATCCCTCCTGTCGCCGAGCCCCCGTCTTCGCGCCGAGCGCCCGTCGTGGGGCGCCCGGAAGACGGGGCGTCGGCGGCAAAGCGGGGCTAGGCGGTGGGAGGGACGGGCTACGGGGTGAACATGTCCTCGATCGTGCATCCGAAGGTCGCGGCGAGGCGGAACGCGAGGGGGAGCGACGGATCGAACCGTCCGCGCTCGATCGAGATGATCGTCTGGCGCGAGACGCCGAGCTCATCGGCGAGGCGCTGCTGCGACCATCCGCGCTCCTGGCGCCGAACCTGAAGCGAGTTCTCCATCTCAGCCCTGCCGCTTCGCGATGAGGTACCGGATGCCGCAGCTCAGCAGCGCTACGACGAGCACACCCATCAGCGCCCACATGGCGTCGAAGCGGAGCCCGGCCAACGCGATGCCGGTGAGAGCGAGTCCGGTGATGAGGATCGTGTCGCGGAACGCGCCTTCGGACGCCTGGTCGAGCCAGCGCGTCTCGACGGACTCCTCCGGGCGCTCGGTCGCATCGCGCAGCGTGCTGCGGTCGACGACGAGGGCGTAGACCAACGCGATACAGGGGGCGGACAGGCAGAGCGCGAGGACCGCGGTTCCCAGCAGAGCGATCTTGTCGGGGATGACCCCCGAGGCGAGGCCGATGAGGCTCGCCGCGGCGGCGATGAGGATGCCGACGGGGATCGCGATCGCCAGCGCGGGGGTACGGCCGCCGGCGAACTTCGTGCGTCCCCAACCAGTGTGCGGCTTCTGTGCGGTGTTCATGATGCCTCCGTGGTGAAGCGTGCTTGACATGTATGGTTAGCTTGACATGTCAAACGTGCTTGACGCAACACGGCGTCATGCGATGTGAGCCGCGGGTGCGGCTCTTCTAGGCTGAGAGCATGTCGCACCCCTTCGACCAGTCGTCGTACCAGGTCCGTTTCGAGTGGGGCGTTGCCGGTCTCGACCGCCTCGCGCCCGCCGACGTGATCGTCGTCGTCGACGTGCTGCGGTTCTCGTCCACCGTGACGGATGCTGTGGCATCCGGCCAGAACGTCGAACTCGCCGGCGCCCGCGAATGGTCGCCGAACGGGGCAGCCGTCGCAGAGGCCGCGGCAGCCGTGCCTGGTGCCACGGTCCTCCTCGGATCGCTGCGCAACGCATCAGCCGTCGCACGGACCGTGCTCGAGATCCAGAACCGCCGCCAGGCCCGCACCTCGGTGTCGGTCATCGCCGCGGGGGAGCGCGCGGGCGATGGCCTGCGCTTCGCCGTCGAGGATCAGCTCGGCGCCGGCGCGATCATCGCCGCGCTCAGCGACCTCGGCGCCGACCACACGTCTCCCGAGGCGGCGGCATCGTGCGAAGCCGCCCGCGGGCTCAGCCGCGCGGTTCGGCATCTGCTGACGGCATCCGGATCGGGCAAGGAGCTCGTCTCGGGAGCCGGCGGACAGCTCGCCACCGAGCGGATGCTGGCCGCGGGAATCACCCCGACCGAGCCGAAGGCCGCCGCTGAGACGGACGCCACCGAGGCCGTTCCCGTGCTCGCGGACGGTGTGTTCGTCGCCTTCGCTTGAAGGAGGGACCTCGGCCTCCGGCGCCCACACGGAGCGGGACGGCAGAGTCCTTGCCCCCCCAATCCGTTGCACAACTCAGGAGAATCGGCGCCCCCGACGTGATCTGCAGCGCAGAACCGCGGAAGTGCAGAAGTTCTCCTGAGTTGTGCAAACAACCAAGTAACCCAGGAGGGGACGGCGACGCGCGGTGGACCATGGCCGGGGCCCCGCCGTTCCTAGCGGGGTGTCTGTGCAGCGAGCTTCGTGGCCAGCGTGATTTCGCGCCGCACCCAGGTGAAGGCGTGCCGGGCGTCGAACGACTTCGAACATTTCGCGCACGACGTGGCGCGGGTGGGGCGGCGGTGCCGGTAGGTGGTGTGGCCGGAGGGGCAGGTTCCCACCCAGGGAGCGAGCTCTTCGGCTGTTTCGCCGTGGTGGGTGGTGCCGCCGACGTAACCGATCTCGGCGGCGACGGTCTTCCACTTCGGTCCGTGCGCGGCCTTGTGCCCGGCGAGCGCGTGGGCGACTTCGTGCAGCAGCACCTGGTGGATGTCGTCGTCCTCGAAACGTGCGGCGAGGTAGCGCGATACGGTGATGCGCTTGGCCCGAAAATCGCACTGACCGGCCCGGCGCTTCGCGTGGTCGAACCCGAACGACCAGGTGTCGTCGAGATGCAACCGGATCAGCGCTTCGCCCCAGGTGCGCACACGGTCGAGATCCGCCATGAGATCAGGCTAAGCCAGAGCGCCGACATTCGCGCGTTTCCGCGCGTGACGGTTCAGTAGACGGGGGTCACCAGTGCACCGCTGCGGCGCCGTTCGGCGGCTTCGATCGCCAGCAGTGCCGTCTCGAGCTCGGTGTCGGGCGCGCCGGCCTCGCGGCGCAGGAACAGGGCTTGCTTGAAGCTGTCGCGGGCCTGGTCGAAGTCGCCCGCCTCGTAGGCGTTGCGTCCGTGGTGATGGTGGGCGAAGGCGGCGATGCCGACCCAGTTCTGCCCCTCGGCTTCGGACGCGCACGTGGCGAGTTCCTGCTCGGCTGCGGCGTGGGCTCCGCGGTACTGGAGGATGGTCGCGTGGAGCACGCGCGAGCGCAGGACGTCCTTGCGGGTTCCGGCCATGCGGGCGACGCGCACCGATTCATCCGACAGCGCGAGGGCTTCGTCGAGACGGCCGAGGACCTTGAGCAGCCATACCCGTTCCAGCAGGGCGGGAAGGCTCCGTTGAGCCTCGATCTCGGCCAGTCGTTCAGCGCACTCGGCCGGGTCGACCTGTTCGCGAAGAGTCTCTGAGTCGTACCCCTTGATGTAACCCATGTGCTCTCCTTCCGCGGTGCTTCCCCCAGTCTGCCCGGCCGTTGCTCAGACGGGCCGAACGGCACACCTTGTGGGGGATTTCAGCGCAGGAAGATCGATGCGTCCGGCTTCGGGGAGGCGACGGCGTCGGCGTCGGTGACGACGGTCGCGTTCTGTGCGAAGGCGCGTACTTCGGGGCCCTGGGCGATTTTCGCGGGGTGGGGGCCGGCGGCGAGGATGCGGGGGAGCCATTCGGTGGGCAGGGTCGAGGCGGATGCCGCGACCACGAGGTTCCCGAAGCGGCGTCCCTTGAGCACCTGGGCGTCGGCGAGCACGGCGACATCGGCGAAGGCCTGTTGGATTGTCGCGACCTGCCGGCGGGCGAAGGCGAGGCCGGGGCCATCGGCGACGTTGACCAGGAGCACCCCGGTCGCGGAGAGGAGGGTCGCGAGTTCGCGGTAGAACTCGAGGCTCGTCAGGTGCGCGGGCGTCTGCGCGCCGGAGTAGACGTCGGAGACGATGAGGTCGCAGGTGCCGCGCAGAGCGGGCGGGAGCTTCTGGGCGCCGGCGCGGGCATCGCCGATGCGCATCCGGATCGAGGCTGCGCGCGGCAGCGGCAGGTGTTCGCGCACGAGGGCCGCCAGCGGCGCTTCCAGCTCGATGACCTGCTGGCGCGAGCCGGGGCGGGTGGCTTCGACGTAGCGCGGCACGGTGAGCGCACCGGCGCCGAGGTGCACCGCGGTGAGCGGGCCGGCCGGAAGCTGGTCGATGACGGCGCCCATGCGGACGACGTATTCGAAGTGCAGGTGGGTGGGGTCATCGAGGTCGACGTGGGACTGCGGCGTGCCGTCGACGACGAGTTCGAATCCGTTCGTGAACTCCGAGGGGATGATTTGCGCCGTGCCCCCGTGGTCGAGGCGTGCTTCAGGGTGCTCGACATCTCGAGCGCGGATGCGTCCCATGCTCTTGAGCTTAGGCGCGCGTCGGGGCGACTGCTGCGGCGATGGCCTCGTCGAGGGCCGGATGCTCGAATCGGAACCCGTCGTCGTTCAGGCGGCTCGGGAGCACCTGTTGATCGGCGAGCAGGAGCTCTTCGGCGGCGAGGCCCATGCCGGCGCGGAGTGCGAAGGCCGGCAGACGTAGACGATACGGGCGGCTGAGGGCGCGGGCGAGTCCGGTCGTCACCTGTCGCGATGTTGCGGATGCCGGGGCGACGAGGTTCACTGCGCCGGAGAGTGAGGATTCTGCGGCCAGATGCAGGAGGGCGCGGGCCTCGTCGGCGAGGGCGATCCATGGCCAGTGCTGCGTTCCTGTGCCGACGGTCGCACCGAGGCCGAAGCGCGTCGTCAGCATGAGCGGTTTCAGAGCTCCGTCGGCGGCGAGCACGAGGCCTGTGCGGGCGTGCACGACGCGTGTTGTGCGCTCCGCCGGTTCGGTGGCTTCTTCCCACGCGCCGACGACGTCGGCGAGGTAGCCCGCGCCGCGGGGTGATTCCTCGGTGAGGGGCTCGCCGGGGCGGTCGCCGTAGAAGCCGACGGCCGATCCCGAGACCCATGCTTTCGGCGGGGCATCGGAGGCTGCGATCGCCCGGGCGATCGTCGTCGTGGCATCCACCCGGCTGCGCAGGATCTGCTTGCGGTACTTCTTCGTCCAGGGCAGCCGCGACAGGCTTGCGCCCGACAGGCTGATGATCGCATCGGCCCAGGCGACGGCCTCTGAGGGGAGGGCGCCGGATGCCGGATCCCACGCGTATTCGTCGGCACCGGGGGTGCGTCGCACGAGACGCCGCACCTCGTGCGCATCGGCGTGCCGGGCCACGGCCGTGCCGATCAGTCCGGAGGCCCCGGCCAGCAGAATGCGCATCGCGTCTCCTCGCGTCGTCTTCGACGCTATCAGGGGCATCGGACGCCGCCGATGAGTGCCCCGAAACAAACATTCACACCGTCGATATCGGATCGAAACACGCAGACGTTTGGATTCTGAGTGCGCGCTGGGTAGCTTCTAAGGATCACCGTGCACTGGGGACGATGACGCTCCCAGCGTGCGCAATGAAGCGCCCCACAGGGAAGGTACCCAGCATGTACAACTCATCCATGCGTCGACGCGGCTTGGTCGCCGTCAGCGGAGCGGCCATCGCCACTCTGCTGCTCGCCGGTTGCGTCGCCAGTGAACGTGGCGACGGCGGCGGAGCGGCCGGCGACGTCGACACGACGTTCGTGTTCGCAGCATCCAACGACCCGGCCGGTCTCGACCCCGCCTTCGCGCAGGACGGGGAGACGTTCCGCGTCTCGCGCCAGATCTTCGAGGGCCTCGTCGGCACCGAGCCCGGGACCGCCGACCCCGCGCCGCTGCTCGCCGAGTCGTGGGACTCGGCCGAGGACGGCATGTCGCACACGTTCCACCTGAAGGAGGGCGTGACCTTCCACGACGGCACGCCGTTCAACGCCGAAGCCGTCTGCGCGAACTTCGACCGCTGGTACAACTGGACGGGCCTGGCCGCCTCCGAGGCGTTCGCGTACTACTACACGAAGCTGTTCCATGGTTATGCCGACAGCCCCGAGAACGCCGTCTACAAGTCGTGCACGGTCGATGACGACTCGACCGCGACGGTCGAGCTGAACAAGCCCTTCGCCGGCTTCATCCCCGCACTCTCCCTCCCGGCCTTCTCGATGCAGAGCCCGGCGGCGATGAAGGAGTTCGGTGCGGACGAGATCGGCGGCTCCGCCGAGGCCCCGCAGATGTCGGAGTACGCCGAGGGCCACCCCGCCGGCACCGGCCCGTTCAAGTTCGACGACTGGTCGCGCGGCGAGCAGCTCACGCTGAGCTTCAACGAGGACTACTGGGGCGAGAAGGGGCAGATCGAGCAGATCATCTTCCGCGTCATCGACGACCCGACGGCACGTCGTCAGTCGCTGGAAGCCGGAGACATCGACGGCTACGACCTCGTCGGCCCGGCCGACACCGCTGCCCTCGATGAAAAGGGCTTCACGATGGTGTCGCGCCCGCCGTTCACCATCCTCTACCTCGCCTTCAACCAGGCGATCCCGGAGCTCGCCGACCCGAAGGTCCGTGAGGCGCTCTCCTATGCGATCGACAAGGACGCCCTGATCACCCAGGTGCTGCCCGAGGGAACGCAGAAGGCGACGCAGTTCATGCCGCCGGTCGTCAACGGCTACAACGAGGACATCACGACCTACGACTACGACGTCGACAAGGCGAAGGAACTGCTGGCGGAGGCCGGCTACGACGAGGCCAACCCGCTGAAGCTGACGTTCAACTACCCGGTCAACGTCTCGCGCCCCTACATGCCGGACCCCGAGCAGATCTTCACCGTGCTCTCCTCGCAACTCGCCGAGGCGGGCGTCGAGACCACTCCGGTCTCCGAGGAGTGGGGCGAGTACCTCGACCGCACCTCCGGCACGGCGGATCACGGCATCCACCTGCTCGGCTGGACCGGCGACTACAACGACACCGACAACTTCGTCGGCGTGTTCTTCGGCGGTCAGAGCTCCGAGTGGGGCTTCGACAACCCGGAGCTCTTCCAGGCGCTGACGGATGCTCGTGGCATCGCCGACCTCGATGAGCAGAGCGCGCTCTACCAGGACATCAACGAGATGGTCGCGACCTTCATCCCCGGTGTCCCGCTCGCGCACCCCGCTCCGACGCTGGCCTTCGACCCCCGGGTCGAGTCCTTCCCGGCCAGCCCGGTCAACGACGAAGTCTTCAACGAGATCGTCCTGACCAAGTAAGGGCGAAGACGCCGCACTCCTCCCACCGTGCTTCCGCAGTGGTGGGAGGCGTGCGGCGTCCCCACCCGAAAGACGGAGATACCCTGTGCTGCGCACCATCGGCAGGCGACTGCTGTTCCTGATCCCCACTCTCATCGGCCTGAGCATTCTGCTCTTCGCCTGGGTCCGCGCCCTTCCCGGAGGGCCCGCCGTGGCCCTGCTCGGCGAACGGGCCACACCCGACGCGATCGAACGCATCAACGCTCTCTACGGCTTCGACAAACCGCTCATCGAGCAATACTTCATCTGGGTCGGCCGTCTCCTGCAGGGCGACTTCGGCACCTCGATCCAGACCAACCGTCCTGTTCTGGAAGAGTTCCTGCGCCGGTTCCCGGCCACGATCGAGCTCTCGATCGCCGCGCTCATCTTCGCCGTCGGCATCGGCATCCCGCTCGGTTATTGGGCGGCCCGCCGCCACGGCAAGTTCACCGACCACGCATCCGTCGTGATGAGCCTGATCGGAATCACCATCCCGGTGTTCTTCCTGGCATTCATCCTCAAATACATCTTCGCCGTGCAGCTGGGCTGGCTCCCCGCGGACGGCCGTCAGAATCCCCGCATCGATGCGACGCATCCCACCGGCTTCTACGTGTGGGACGGCATCATCACCGGCGAGTTCGACGCCGCGTGGGACGCCATCCTGCACCTGATCCTGCCGGCGCTCGCGCTCGGCACGATCCCGCTCGCCATCATCGTGCGCATCACGCGCGCGAGTGTGCTCGAGGTACAGAACGCCGACTACGTGCGCACCGGCCGGGCCAAGGGCGTCGCGCGCTCGACCCTGCGCGGACGCTTCATCCTGCGCAACGCCATGCTGCCGGTGATCACGACCATCGGCCTGCAGACGGGGCTCCTGATCTCCGGCGCCGTCCTCACCGAGACCGTCTTCGCCTACCCGGGAGTCGGATCCTTCCTCGCCCGGGCGATCTTCACGCGCGACTTCCCGGTTCTGCAGGGCTTCATCATCTTCATCGCGATCGTCTACGCGCTGATCAACCTGGCCGTCGACGTCTCCTACAGCCTGATCGACCCGAGAGTGAGGGTCCAATGAGCATTCCCCTTCCCCCCGCACAGGGCGGCGAGGTCATCGACACCGTCGCCGTCGCGCAAGCGCAGCTCTCCGACAACAAGGGCGGCTTCTGGAGCGATGTGTTCCGCCGCCTGCGGCGCAACCCCACAGCCTGGATCGGTGCGGTCATCGTCGCGCTGTTCGTGCTCGTGGCGGCCCTGGCGCCGTTGCTGGCCCCGTACCCCGAGACCGCGCTTCCCGGAGCCCGCTTCATCACGCCGACCCACATCCCCGGGCCCGGCGAGCTGCCCGAGTTCCCGCTCGGCCTCGATCGGTTCGGCGGCGATGTGCTGTCGAAGCTGATCTGGGGTGCGCAGGCATCCCTGCTGGTCGGTGTCATCTCGACGGCGCTGGGCCTCGTCGGCGGAATGCTGCTCGGGCTGATCGCCGGAACCTTCGGCGGCTGGGTCGACACGCTCATCATGCGGATCGTCGACATCATCCTCTCGGTGCCGAACCTGCTGCTCGCGGTCTCCATCGCCGCGATCCTCGGTCAGACGCCGTTCGCCGTCATGATCGCGATCGGTGCCTCCCAGGTGCCGATCTTCGCGCGGCTGCTGCGCGCCTCGATGTTGCAGCAGCGATCCAGCGATTACGTCCTCTCGGCGCAGACGCTCGGCCTCGGGCGTGGGCGCATCACGATGTCGCACGTGCTCCCGAACGCGATCGGCCCGGTCATCGTCCAGGGAACGCTGACACTGGCGACCGCCGTGATCGACGCAGCGGCGCTGTCCTTCCTCGGTCTCGGCGGCGGACGCCCCGAGACCGCCGAGTGGGGCCGCATGCTCACCTACGCGCAGGCAGAGCTCTCGATCGCCCCGTGGCTGGCCTTCCTGCCCGGCATCTGCATCGCCGTCACCGCTCTCGGCTTCACGCTGTTCGGCGAGGCGCTGCGCGAATCGATGGATCCGAGGACGAGGGCACGCTGATATGGACAAGGAACAGAACATGGGCACGCCGCTGCTCGAGGTCTCCGACCTCGCCGTCGACTTCAGCACGATGGACGGCGTGGTGCACGCCGTCGAAGGGGTGAACCTGTCGATCAGCGCGGGGGAGACCGTCGCGATCGTCGGGGAGTCCGGATCGGGCAAGTCCACGACGGCCATGGCCATCATCGGCCTGCTCGCCGGGGGCGGTCGCATCGCCGGCGGCAGCATCCGCCTCGACGGGCGGGAGATCTCGACAGCATCCGAGAATGAACTGCGCCGCATCCGCGGGCGCGACATCGGAATGGTGCCGCAGGACCCGATGTCGAACCTCAACCCCGTCACGAAGGTGGGCACGCAGGTCGCCGAGACGCTGCTCGCGCACGGCCTCGCGACCCGGCAGGACGTCGATGCGAAGGTGGTCGAGGCGCTGGAGGCCGCCGGGCTTCCGGATGCCGGGAAGCGCGCCAAGCAGTATCCGCACGAGTTCTCCGGCGGTATGCGCCAGCGCGCGCTCATCGCGATCGGCCTCGCGTGCAAGCCGCGGCTTCTCATCGCCGACGAGCCGACCAGCGCCCTCGACGTCACCGTGCAGCAGACGATCCTCGATCAGATCGGAGCCATGACGCGCGAGCTGGGCACGGCCGTGCTGCTGATCACGCATGACCTCGGCCTCGCCGCCGAGCGCGCCGAGCGGGTGATCGTGATGCACCGCGGCAAGGTCGTCGAGCAGGGGCCTGCTCGCCAGATCCTGGATGCGCCCCAGCATCCGTACACGCAGTCGCTCGTGAAGGCCGCGCCGTCGGTGGCGGCCGCGCGCCTGCGGCCGGAGGCCTTCGCCTCGCAGTCCGCCTCCCCGGAGGCCGTTGAGCGAGCCGCAGGGGAGCCGACGCCGACGGCATCCGACAACATCGTCGAGATCTCGAACCTCACGAAGGTCTACCCGGTGCGCGGGCGCGGCGACGACTTCGTCGCCGTCGACGACGTATCCCTCGCGATCCCGCGCGGCAAGACCGTCGCGATCGTCGGCGAGTCGGGGTCGGGGAAGACCACGACGGCACGGATGCTGCTGAAGGTGATCGAGCCGACGAGCGGCATCATCACCTTCGAGGGCCAGGACATCTCGACGCTGGACCGTGCGCAGATGCGTTCGTTCCGTCAGCGGGTGCAGCCGATCTTCCAGGATCCGTACTCGAGCCTGAACCCGATGTTCACGATCGAGCGGCTGATCGCCGAGCCCCTGGAGTTCTACAAGCGGGGGAGCCGGGCCGAGCAGGCCCAGCGGGTGCGGCAGCTCCTCGACGACGTGGCTCTTCCGCAGTCGATGCTGCGCCGATATCCCTCCGAGCTCTCGGGCGGTCAGCGTCAGCGTGTGGCGATCGCCCGGGCGCTGGCGCTCTCGCCCGAGCTGATCGTGTGCGATGAGCCGGTGTCGGCTCTGGACGTGCTCGTGCAGGACCAGATCCTGCGCCTGCTGGGGGACCTGCAGCGCGAGTACGGGCTCAGCTACCTGTTCATCTCGCACGACCTGGCGGTCGTGCGCCTGATCAGCGACTATGTGTGCGTCATGAAGGACGGCGCGCTCGTCGAGGCGGCGTCCTCCGAGGAGATCTTCACGAATCCCCGCGACCCGTACACGCGTCGTCTGCTCGCGTCGATCCCCGGAAACGAGCTCAACATCGCGTGATCCCGACGTCGTTTCGCGGCGCCGGATGCTATTACCCCAGCATTCGGAATTGGTCAAGGATTCTTCTTGCCATGTCGTGAAATCAGACGTATAGTTGTTCTTTGCGCCTCGGTTCTCCCTGCCCTCATATGGTGGTCGGCAGATGTTGAGCAAGCGAGCGTGCACTCCACCTGACGACAAAGGAATCGAGAAGCCCCGCGGGGCTCACGGAGGTTATTCCCTTGGCTGCTGCTCCCAACGCATCCACATCCACCACCAACAAGAACGGGCGCGGCGTTTCCCGCCTCTCGTTCGCGAAGATCTCCGACACGCTGACGGTCCCCGACCTTCTGGCGCTGCAGACCGAGTCCTTCGACTGGCTCGTCGGCAACGAGGCCTGGAAGGCCCGCATCGCGGAGGCCAAGAAGGCGGGCCGCAAGGACGTCAACCTGGTTAGCGGCCTCGAGGAGATCTTCGAGGAGATCTCTCCGATCGAAGACCTCAGCGAGACGATGCAGCTGAGCTTCACCAACCCGTACCTCGAGCCGGAGAAGTACTCGATCGACGAGTGCAAGGAGCGCGGCAAGACGTACGCCGCCCCGCTCTACGTCGAGGCCGAGTTCATGAACCACCAGACCGGTGAGATCAAGACCCAGACGGTCTTCATGGGCGACTTCCCGCTGCAGACCAGCCGCGGAACCTTCATCATCAACGGCACCGAGCGCGTCGTCGTCTCGCAGCTCGTCCGCTCGCCGGGCGTCTACTTCGACAAGACCCCCGACAAGACCTCCGACAAGGACATCGTCTCGGCGCGCGTCATCCCCTCGCGCGGTGCATGGCTCGAGTTCGAGATCGACAAGCGCGACCAGGTCGGCGTCCGCATCGACCGCAAGCGCAAGCAGTCCGTCACGGTCTTCCTCAAGGCGCTGGGCCTGACCAGCGAGGAGATCCTGGCCGAGTTCGCCGGTTTCCCCTCGATCGAGGAGACGCTCGCGAAGGACACGATCCTCACGAAGGAAGACGCGCTCCGCGACATCTACCGCAAGCTGCGTCCGGGCGAGCAGGTGGCCGCCGAGGCCGCACGCGCGCTCCTCGACAACTTCTACTTCAACATCAAGCGCTACGACCTCGCCAAGGTCGGCCGCTACAAGATCAACCAGAAGCTCGGTCTCGACCAGCCGCTGGACTCGTCGGTGCTCACCGTCGAGGACATCGTCGCGACGATCAAGTACCTGGTGCGCCTGCACCGCGGCGACGAGACCTTCGAGGGTCTGCGCGGCGGCAAGAAGGCCGAGATCCGCATGGCGACGGATGACATCGACAACTTCGGCAACCGTCGCATCCGCGCGGTCGGCGAGCTCATCCAGAACCAGGTCCGCACGGGCCTGAGCCGCATGGAGCGCGTCGTGCGCGAGCGCATGACCACGCAGGACATCGAGGCGATCACGCCGCAGACCCTGATCAACGTGCGCCCCGTCGTCGCCGCGATCAAGGAGTTCTTCGGAACCTCGCAGCTGTCGCAGTTCATGGATCAGAACAACCCGCTCGCGGGTCTGACCCACAAGCGCCGTCTGTCCGCGCTGGGCCCCGGCGGCCTTTCGCGCGACCGCGCCGGCGTCGAGGTCCGTGACGTCCACCCCTCGCACTACGGCCGCATGTGCCCGATCGAGACTCCTGAAGGCCCCAACATCGGTCTGATCGGCTCGCTCGCGACCTTCGCGCGCATCAACTCCTTCGGCTTCATCGAGACCCCCTACCGCCGTGTCGTCAACGGCACGGTCACGTCGGAGATCGACTACCTGACCGCGTCCGAGGAGAACGACTTCATCGTCGCTCAGGCCAACGCCGCGCTGAAGGCCGACGGCAGCTTCGCCGACGAGCGCGTGCTCGCACGTCGCCCCGGCGGCGAGGTCGACATGTTCGACCCCGAGGAGATCGGCTACATGGACGTCTCGCCGCGCCAGATGGTGTCGGTCGCGACCTCGCTCGTGCCCTTCCTCGAGCACGATGACGCACAGCGCGCGCTCATGGGCGCCAACATGCAGCGCCAGGCCGTCCCGCTGCTGCGCAGCGACTCCCCGTACGTCGGAACCGGTATGGAGGGCTACGCGGCCATCGACGCCGGTGACGTCATCACCGCCGAGAAGCCCGGTGTCGTCGCGGAGGTCTCCGCGGACCGCGTCGTCGTCCAGCTCGATGAGGGCGGAACGCAGGAGTACTACCTGCGCAAGTTCGACCGCTCGAACCAGGGCACGTCGTACAACCAGAAGGTCGTCGTCTCGGCCGGTGAGCGCGTCGAGGTCGGCGAGATCATCGCGGATGGACCCGCCACCGAGAACGGCGAGCTCGCGCTCGGCAAGAACCTGCTCGTCGCGTTCATGACCTGGGAGGGCTACAACTTCGAGGATGCGATCATCCTCAGCCAGGACCTGGTGAAGGACGACACCCTCTCCTCGATCCACATCGAGGAGTACGAGGTCGACGCCCGCGACACGAAGCTCGGCAAGGAGGAGATCACGCGTGACCTCCCCAACGTCAGCCCCGAGCTGCTGAAGGACCTCGACGAGCGCGGCATCATCCGCATCGGTGCCGAGGTCCGCCCCGGCGACATCCTCGTCGGCAAGGTCACGCCGAAGGGCGAGACCGAGCTCTCGGCCGAGGAGCGCCTGCTCCGCGCGATCTTCAACGAGAAGAGCCGCGAAGTCCGTGACACCTCGCTGAAGGTTCCCCACGGCGAGCAGGGAACGATCATCGCCGTCAAGGAGTTCAACGCCGAAGAGGGCGACGACGAGCTCGGCTCGGGCGTCAACCGCCGCGTCGTGGTCTACATCGCTCAGAAGCGCAAGATCACCGAGGGCGACAAGCTCGCCGGCCGCCACGGAAACAAGGGCGTCATCGCGAAGATCCTGCCGGTCGAGGACATGCCGTTCCTCGCCGACGGAACCCCGGTCGACATCGTCCTGAACCCGCTCGGAATCCCGGGTCGCATGAACTTCGGCCAGGTGCTGGAGACCCACCTCGGGTGGATCTCGAAGCAGGGCTGGAAGGTCGAGGGCAACCCGGAGTGGGCAGCGACCCTTCCCGAGGAGGCCTTCGAAGCCGCTCCCGGCACGAAGGTCGCGACCCCGGTGTTCGACGGTGCTGAAGAGCACGAGATCGCCGGTCTCCTCGAGTCGACGCTGCCGAACCGCGACGGTGACCGTCTCATCGGCCGCTCCGGCAAGACGCAGCTGTTCGATGGTCGTTCGGGTGAGCCGTTCCCGGCTCCGATCTCGGTCGGCTACATGTACATCCTGAAGCTGCACCACCTGGTCGACGACAAGATCCACGCGCGCTCCACGGGCCCGTACTCGATGATCACCCAGCAGCCGCTCGGTGGTAAGGCGCAGTTCGGCGGACAGCGCTTCGGTGAGATGGAGGTGTGGGCACTCGAGGCTTACGGTGCCGCATACGCCCTCCAGGAGCTCCTCACGATCAAGTCCGACGACATCCTCGGCCGCGTCAAGGTCTACGAGGCGATCGTCAAGGGCGAGAACATCCAGGAGCCCGGCATCCCCGAGTCGTTCAAGGTGCTCATGAAGGAGATGCAGTCGCTCTGCCTGAACGTCGAGGTCCTCTCGGCAGACGGCACGGCGGTCAACCTCCGCGACACGGATGACGAGGCCTTCCGCGCAGCGGAGGAGCTCGGCATCAACATCTCCAGCCGATTCGAGTCCGCCTCGATCGACGAGATCTGACGCTGACGCGTTCAGCCTCACGATTTCGCAGAATTTTTATTGAGACACAGGAGAACTAGTGCTCGAGTCCAACACCTTCGATGAGCTTCGCATCGGCCTGGCCACCGCGGATGACATCCGCGGATGGTCCTACGGCGAGGTGAAGAAGCCCGAAACCATCAACTACCGCACCCTCAAGCCCGAGAAGGACGGTCTGTTCGGCGAGCAGATCTTCGGCCCGAGCCGTGACTGGGAGTGCGCCTGCGGCAAGTACAAGCGCGTCCGCTTCAAGGGCATCGTCTGTGAGCGATGCGGCGTCGAGGTCACCAAGAGCTCGGTGCGCCGTGAGCGCATGGGTCACATCGAGCTGGCGGCCCCCGTCACGCACATCTGGTACTTCAAGGGCGTTCCCTCGCGCCTCGGCTACCTGCTCGACATGGCGCCGAAGGACCTCGAGAAGGTCATCTACTTCGCCGCGTACATGGTGATCTCGGTCGACGAGGATGCTCGTCACCGCGACCTCGCCACGCAGGAGAACAACATCCGCCTCGAGCTGAAGACGCTCGGCGACCGCCGCGATTCCAAGATCGCGGAGCGCCTGGCGAAGCTGGAGGAGGAGCTCGCGGCTCTCGAAGCCGAGGGTGCCAAGGCCGACGCCAAGAAGAAGGTCAAGGACGCGGCTGAGAAGGAGATGACTCTGCTGCGCAAGGGCGCGGACGAGGCCATCGCCCGTCTCGAGCGCGTGTGGGAGGACTTCCGCACGCTCGAGGTCGGCGCTCTGCGTCCCGAGGACGACGTCTTCCACGAGCTGCAGGACCGCTTCGGTCAGTACTTCGAGGCCCACATGGGTGCGGAGTCGATCAAGCGCCGCCTGGAGAGCTTCGACCTGGCAGCCGAGGCCGAGAGCCTGCACCTGCAGATCTCGGAGGGCAAGGGCCAGCGCAAGATCCGTGCGATCAAGCGACTGAAGGTCGTCAACTCGTTCCTCGAGACCGGCATGAGCCCGGCGTCGATGGTTCTGGACGTCGTCCCGGTCATCCCGCCGGAGCTGCGCCCGATGGTCCAGCTCGACGGTGGCCGCTTCGCCACCAGCGACCTGAACGACCTGTACCGTCGCGTCATCAACCGCAACAACCGTCTGCGTCGTCTGATCGACCTCGGCGCCCCCGAGATCATCGTCAACAACGAGAAGCGCATGCTTCAGGAGGCCGTCGACGCCCTGTTCGACAACGGCCGTCGCGGCCGTCCGGTCACCGGTACGGGAAACCGTGCTCTGAAGTCCCTCAGCGACATGCTGAAGGGAAAGCAGGGTCGTTTCCGTCAGAACCTGCTCGGAAAGCGCGTCGACTACTCGGGCCGTTCGGTCATCGTCGTCGGCCCGCAGCTCCAGCTGCACCAGTGCGGTCTGCCCAAGCAGATGGCGCTCGAGCTGTTCAAGCCGTTCGTCATCAAGCGCCTGATCGACCTCGGTCACTCGCAGAACATCAAGGCCGCCAAGCGCGCCGTCGAGCGCACCCGTCCCGAGGTCTGGGACGTGCTCGAGGAGATCATCCGCGAGCGTCCGGTGCTGCTCAACCGTGCACCCACCCTGCACCGTCTGGGCATCCAGGCGTTCGAGCCCCAGCTCGTCGAGGGCAAGGCCATCCAGCTGCACCCGCTCGTCTGCGCCGCGTTCAACGCCGACTTCGACGGTGACCAGATGGCTGTGCACCTGCCGCTGTCGGTCGAGGCTCAGGCCGAGGCGCGCGTGCTCATGCTCGCCTCGAACAACATCCTGAAGCCGTCGGACGGCCGCCCGGTGACCCTGCCCTCGCAGGACATGATCATCGGTCTCCACCACCTCACGGTGCTGAAGGACGGCGCTCTGGGCGAGGGCCGTGCATTCGGCTCCGTCTCCGAGGCGATCCTCGCCAAGGACGAGGGCACCCTCGACCTGCAGGCGAAGGTCCGCATCCGCATCCCGGGTCTGTCCTTCCTCGAGGGCCAGGGCCCTGAGGGCTACGAGAACCACGGTCTCGTGGACACCTCGCTCGGACAGGCGATCTTCAACGCGACGCTGCCCAAGGGCTACCCGTTCGTGCGCGAGCCCGCCGACAAGGGCAAGCTCTCGCAGATCGTCAACAAGCTGGCCGAGGAGTACCCGAAGGTCGAGACGGCTGCGACGCTGGACCGCATCAAGGATGCCGGCTTCTACTGGGCGACCCGCTCGGGTGTGACCGTCGCGCTCAGTGACGTGATCACGCCTCCGCGCAAGAAGGAGATCGTCGCCGGTTACGAGAAGCAGGCCGCGAAGGTCCAGTCGCAGTACGACAAGGGTCTGATCACCGACGCAGAGCGCCGCCAGGAGCTCATCCAGATCTGGACGTCCGCCACAGACGAGGTCCAGGCCGCGATGATGGACCACTTCCCCGAGGACAACACCATCAACCGCATGGTGACGTCGGGCGCACGTGGTAACTGGCTGCAGATCCGTAACATCGCGGGTATGCGTGGTCTGGTGAGCAACCCGAAGGGTGAGCTCATCCCGCGTCCGATCATCTCCTCGTACCGCGAGGGACTCTCGGTCGCCGAGTACTTCATCGCGACGCACGGTACCCGTAAGGGTCTGGCCGACACCGCTCTGCGCACCGCCGACTCGGGTTACCTGACCCGTCGTCTGGTGGATGTCTCGCAGGACGTCATCATCCGCGAGCACGACTGCGGCACGTCGAAGGGCCTGGCCCTGCCGATCGCCGCTCCGAACTCGCAGGGCGAGCTGGTCCGCGATGCGAACGTCGAGAACTCGGTGTTCGCCCGCACGCTGGCAGCCGATGTCGTGGGCGAGTCGGGCGAGGTCCTCGCATCGGCCGGCGACGACGTGGGCGACGTGCTCATCGACAAGCTCGTCGAGCTCGGCGTCGAGGAGATCAAGGTGCGCTCCGTGCTCACCTGCGACTCGGCCGTCGGCGTCTGCGCGCAGTGCTACGGCCGTTCGCTCGCGACCGGCAAGACGGTCGACATCGGTGAGGCCGTCGGCATCATCGCCGCACAGTCGATCGGTGAGCCCGGTACCCAGTTGACGATGCGTACCTTCCACCTGGCATCCGCCGGTGACATCACCCAGGGTCTGCCCCGCGTGCAGGAGCTCTTCGAGGCTCGTACGCCCAAGGGCGCTTCCCCGATCGCCGAGGCCGATGGCCGCATCACGATCGAGGAGAACGACAAGGGCAAGAAGGTCATCCTCACGCCCGACAACGGTGATGAAGAGGTCGTCTACCCGGTGCTGAAGCGTGCAACGCTTCTCGTCGAGGACGGCCAGCACGTCTCCGTCGGTCAGCCCCTGCAGGTCGGCACGCTCGACCCCAAGGAGGTCATGCGTGTCATGGGTGCCCGCGAGGTTCAGCGTTACCTCGTCAACGGCGTCCAGGGCGTGTACCGCTCGCAGGGAGTGCCGATCCACGACAAGCACATCGAGGTCATCGTCCGTCAGATGCTCCGCAAGGTCACCGTCGTCGATCACGCCGACACGACCCTGCTGCCGGGTGAGATGGTCGACCTCAAGCGCTACCAGCAGATCAACCGCGAGGCCGTGGCCGAGGGCAAGCGCCCCGCGTCGGGCCGCTCGGAGCTGATGGGTATCACGAAGGCGTCGCTGGCAACCGAGTCGTGGCTGTCGGCCGCCTCGTTCCAGGAGACGACCCGTGTGCTCACCGAGGCTGCGATGCAGGGCAAGCGCGACCCGCTGGTCGGTCTCAAGGAGAACGTCATCATCGGTAAGCTCATCCCCGCCGGAACCGGTCTGTCGAAGTACCGCGACATCACGGTCGAGGCGACGGAAGAGGCCAAGAGCGAGCGCTACCCGAACCGGATCTTCGCATCCGACGGCGCGTACGCCGAGGGCGACTTCGGTTACGTCGACTTCGACGCGTTCTCGACCGACGACGTGACGCCCGGTACCTACAACTGAGCGTGACTGACTGAAGAAGGCCCCGATTCCGCATGGAATCGGGGCCTTCTTCGTGGGCGGGACTCAGCCGAAGAGGTTGTCGACGATGCTCGCGGTGTAGCCGGTCGGGGAGAGATTCGAGTACTGCGTGTCGATGAGGATGCCGCCGCGCCAGAACAGGGTGCGCCCATCGGCGACCGGGTACAGCTCGTTCTCCCAGGTCTTCTCGCAGCGTGTTCCGCCTTGGCTCTCGTAGCAGGTGAAGTCCTCCTCGGTGACGAGGTCGTTCAGCATCTCCAGAGCGGGTCCGCGCCTCTCATAGGAGATGTAGGTGGCGAGCCCGGTGGTGTCGGCGCGCGGGTCGGCCCACATGCACAGCAGCGAGCCGTCGGCCTGCCGGCCGCCGTTCTCGCCGATCGCGGGGTCGTTCAGCGGGATGCCGTCGAGTTGAGCGAGCACATCGGCGGAGAGGATCGCGCGGCAGTCGTTCGGGATGACGACCGGTTCCTCGGTCGGCGTCGGTGTCGGGGTTGGGCTCGGGGGCGCCGTCGATGGTGCGGATGCCGAGGGCGAGGAGCTCGGCGGTGAAGATGCTTCGGAGGCCGGATCCGCAGGCGCGGAGCATCCAGCGATGCCCGTGACGGATAGGAGCAGGGCCGCGATGAGCGCGGAGCGCTGTGCCTTCATGAGCACACCGTAGCGCGCAGATGTGCGCGGAGGGAGACAGCGGTGCCGTCCCGGGCCAGAATGTGAGGATGCAGGAAACCTCCCCCTCCGTCGTGGTGATCGGCGACGCGCTCATCGACGAGATCCGAGACGGTACCGCTGTGCGCGAACTGGTGGGAGGGGCGGCGCTGAACGTGGCCGTGGGGCTGCGGCGTCTCGGGGTTCCGACGACGCTGATCGCGATGGTCGCAGGCGACGAGGCGGGGGAGCGGATTCGCGAGCACCTCGCCGAGCATGGTGTGGTGCTCGTTGCGAGCGCGGCCCCGCACGGCTCCTCTCGGGCGATCGTCACCCGCACGGCGGACGGCGAGCCGATCTACGTCTTCAATACGGCGGCGCAGCGGCGCAGCATCCGATACGGGGAGGAGGCGCGCGCAGCGATCGCGAAAGCCGACCTGACCGTCATCAGCTGCTTCCCCTTCGACGTTCGCCGCGAGGTCGATGCGGCGATCGAGGCGCTGGCGGGGGCGCGCGTTGCGATCGACCCGAATCCGCGTGCGGGGATGCTCAGCGATCGGGCGGAGTTCGTGCGCGGTTTCGAGCGGGTGGTGTCGGATGCTGCGATCGTGAAGGTCGGTGCGGATGATGCCGCGCTGCTCTACGACGGTGATCTCGACGCTTTGCGCGAGCGGTTGCGGGGGCTCGGTGCCCGGGCGGTTCTTGCCACGGCGGGGCGCGACGGTGCGGTCCTCGAGACGGATTCGGGTGTGGTCTCGGCGCCGATCACGGATCTTCCCGGATCGATCGTCGACACGGTGGGAGCGGGGGATGCCACGCTCGCCGCCGTCGCGGAGGGGCTGATCGGCACCCGCCCGGAAGCGCCCGAGGAGTGGCGCCGACTGCTGGATCGGGCGATGGATGTCGCGGCCGCGACGTGCCGCGCGGAGGGCGGTCTGCTGCGCACCCCCGAATCGTTCGGGGTCGCGAAACGCCAGGCGGAAAATTCTTGATCCCTCGATTTCTTACACCTGGCTCTGACCGGTATGCTTATAACTCGTGCCCCCGGTTGGCTGTATAAGCTGGACGGGTGTGCGCTTGGCAAGTTACCCAAGTGGCCAAAGGGAGCTGACTGTAAATCAGCCTGCATTGCATTCGGGGGTTCGAATCCCTCACTTGCCACCACCTAGAAACCCGCGGGATTCCGCGGGTTTTCGGGTATCCAGGGCGATGCTGCTTTCTCAGCAAGACGAGACAAGGGCTTCGCTGCGACTTACGGAGCGACTTACGCGGCGCTTCGTTCGACATAAGGGGTTCGACGGGGTGCTCTTGAAGATCGAAGTAGCAAGATCGTGAGTGTGGAGTACCCGCTCAGAGATCGCCCGCTGAACGCCGACGAACTCGAAGCCCTCCGTCTCATGCTTAGCACCTTCCGAGACGGCTCCGGTCAGGTCATCCTGAAATGGAACGGCGAGTCGATGCCGGGGTTCCGAGATTTCGAAAGAGCCACCGCTGCCGTCACCTACGGCTACGCACGCGAGGACAAGGGAATCTTCGACGTCTGGGTGCCGACTGCGGACGGGAAGCCGTACGGCATCTCCTGCAAGATGGCTTCGCTCCAGCCCGCGAAGAACAAGTGCAGCTTCATGGAGTTGTCGAACAGCGCCGCGAAGTTCCACGCCGCGCTAGCAGAGCACGGAGTCGTGTGGCGCGACGAACCGGCACGAGCCGGGAAGGTCATCATCGACCTCGTTATGTCGTGGCATGAGGCTGTCGCCGACGAGGTCGACCTTGAGGGCAGCCGGTACGCCGTGCTCGATCACGATGCACGCTGGAACGTGTTCTCGCTCAAGGTGTTCCCGCTCGATCTCCGCACCGCCGACCCTGTCACGGACGTCGAGTGGATCGCAGAAGGCAAACGCCTCGACGGATGGATTCAGGTCGATGGGCGTCGTCACCGGCTCTGGCAGTGGTACGCGGACAGCGGAGGGCAGTTGAAGTACTACCCGCCGCTGTCGTGGGGTGAGTGGTCGTCTGGCTCGTTCACGCTGGAGCAGCCGGACCCTCAGTCGCTTCGATCTCGCGCCATCGACTACTTCCCAGACCTGTGGCCCGCAAGCATGGCAGAAGCGCCTGAGGAGGCGGAGACCGACCCGGACGCCGATCTCACGGCTTGACGTACAGGACTTCGACGCGAGCAGCGCCCTTCTCCACCTTCGGGGGGGCGAGTTCGATCGTCTTCCACCCGGTCAGCATCGACGTGTACAACTCGTTCGCGTAGCCGGACAGGACGACGGGTCCAGCGTGCTGCACCAGTAATTCGAGCAGTTCGACGTGCTGCTGCTCCGTCATCTCCTCGCCGTACATCTTCTGCGTGCGTGTGCTCGGCAGGTACGGCGGGTCAGCGTAGATCAGGACGTCATGCGAGTTGAACCGCCGGATGACTTCCAGCGCCGGTCGGCACTCAATCTCAGCATCCTGTAGGCGCATCGCGACCGCACGAAGCTGCTCAGGCACCTTCTGCCAGCGCACGGACATGCCACCGGCTCGCTGAGTGCGCCCGCGGTTCTTCCAGCCGGTCTTCTTCGCGAGATCGCTCGCGTGAGCCTGCCAGCAGCGGACGACGAAGCGTCGAGCGTCTTCGAGTTCATCACCGGTGACGATGTGAGACTCGTCGTACTCCTCGCGCGACCACGGTGTTGATTCGAGGGCGAAGACGAGATCGTCAGTGCGATCCCGCAGCATCCGGAACATGTTGACCGCGAGCCCGTTGAGGTCGTTGATGAGTTCATGTCCACTCGCGGACTTCGAGAAGAAGACCGCCCCAGAGCCGAAGAACGGTTCGACATAGTGGTAGTGCGGGGCGAAGTGCGACACGATCTTCGGAGCGATCGACCACTTAGCACCGGGGTATCGGAGCGCCGCCGCGAGCGGTGACGCGGGTGCCGGTGCAATGTCGAACAGTGCAGACTGCTCGTTCAAACTCATGGTGTCTCCGATCGGGTTAGGTTCCATCGTATTCGTTCGCCTGTCACGCTCTGCCGAGATCGCCGAACGCGCACGGCTCGAAGTTGTCGTCGAACTGAGCATGGAGACGAACACCGTCTGCTCGCTCGATGTCGAGCGCTGCGACCTCCGGCATCCAAACCCAGCCCCATTCGCCGAGACCAAGTCCGAGATCACACCACGCGAAGGCTCGCTGGCTGTCGGGCTCGTACTCGCAGAGCAGCCACTCCGCAATCGTGCCGGGTGCGAAGACGCGCAGCTTGATCCATTTCGCGCGGGACGGAACACCCTCCGTGGCGTACGCCTCGGGCAGCTTCGCCTCGACGATCTTTTGATGCCATCTCTGCCAACGCTCGTCCTCGATGTCGTACTGCTGCTCGCTCATATGGTCATCATGGTCGGCTCAGCAGACGCGAAGAGCGGGCTTCGCAAACCAGTGATTTGCCAAGCCCGCTCGTGCGATGCGTACTGCTATAGGTCGTTGCAGTACGACGTACGGAACTCGAACCGCAGGAGGTCCGTGCTGGTCCCTGCGGGTCGAACGCCGATGTTCGCACGGTCATCATTGTCATGCACGATCATCGTCACAGAGTCGTCATCCTCGGTGAGGTCACCGTGCAGATCGGCGAACTCATACCCCTCGGCATCGTTCACGGTCACCCCGACGCCTGGGGCGGCGCATACGAGCACGCGCCCTCCGACACCCAGCGCCTCGTAGTTCTCCGCTGCGCTGATCGTGCCGCCTCCGCGTCCGTCCATCGAATACCAAGTCCTCGTCGGCTCCGGCTCGATGAGCGGGATCGTGCTCGCGCATCCGGCGAGCGTTGCCAGGGCCAGCGCCGAGGCGGCGAGGGCGATGGGTGTGTACTTTTGCATGGTGTCTCCTATCGGTTTTGACGGGCGTGCTTGGCGAACAGTTCGAGGAAGTCGTCACCGTTCAGTGCTTTTTCGATCGGCGACGGGAGTACTCGGATGGAGCAGAGCGCGCCGCGGGCTTCGAGCAGCACGTTGATCTTTGAGATAAGTTCGCGCTCGATCTTGAGTCCGGGAATCGACTCGATTCGGTCTGTGATGAGCCAAACGATCGACGGTGCGACGTTCGCTGCGTCGAACCCATCTATCAGCCACAGAACGCGGCGAAGGAGCGCTTGAGCTCGCTCATCTTGCACAACCAAGCGTTCGCCACCGAGAGCCGACTCCGCGCGCCCCATAGCGGGAGTCGGCTGCTCGGGCTCCACCCGGAATAGCCACAGGGGGAACCACCCCCGCGCGCGCTCGATCGCATCATTGATGTCGTCGAGACCGGCGCTATCCATCCACGGCGAGCACAGTGGTGACCCGTCGAGGATGAGAAACGCTGGGCGAGCAGGTGGGGGCGTGGTCACAGCGTCATCATGGTCGGCGCGGAGACGACAAAAAGCCCCCTCACCCGCGAGGGGCAAGGGGGCTAGAAGTCAGGGTCACTCGCCGCCGCGGAAGATGTGCGGCTCGTCGTTCTCCTCAGGGAAGTAGTGGTCGTCGTAGAGAACACCCTCAGCCGGTGCCTCGGCGACTGGCGCGATGACCTCATGGGGCTTGTGGGCGTACTCCGGCTGCGCAGGGTAGCCGAGCAGCCATCCGGCCCACGGGAACTTTCGGGCGAGCCAGGTTGCCGCCGCCCAATACACGGCGGTCACGAGTGCGGTGAGCCCGCTCGCGATAGCCACCTCGCTGCTCGGGTCGAGTGCGATGTTCGCCGTGGCGAGCCATGTCACGAGCGCTCCTACCGCGATCGGCACGAACGTGCGGATCGCAGCGATGACGGTGTTGGAAATGTTCGGGGAGGGGATGGGTGAGGACATGCGCGGTTCCTTTCGGGTCAGCGGGGAAGGTCGATGGGCCAGCTCGGAGGAGGCAGCCGGGGAGTGCGCTCGTCGTGCAGGTGCGCCCACAGAACGTGCGACCAGGATCGATAGGCGTCGCGGGTCTGCTCAAGGGTCTCCACACGAGCGGAGACTCTGTGAATCTCTTCTTGTAGCTGGTCTACGAGCGCCTGTAGGTCATCACGCTTCGACTTTTGTGAGCCGATGACGTGGCCAGTGATGACACCCACGGCAGCGATCGCGGCGACGATTATCGCGCCACTCCACCCCCAGATGTGTTCGGGAAAATCCAGCGGGTTCATGAATGGGGTCTTTCGGGAACGGGAACGGGACGTGCCCGTGATGGACACGCCCCGTCTGGTGGATGGATCAGCGGCTCTTGAGGATTCCGACGATCTGGCGAGAGTTCGCCTGGAGCCCCACCGCGAGTTCGCGCGTTGCAGCCGGATCGCCGAGGGTCGGCTCGATGACGAGTCCGTCCTTCTGGTCGAGCGTGATTCTGACCGAACGCACGCGCTCGTGGACCACACCGAGGTTTGGGACTCGCACGGCGACCCTCGTTCCGAGGTCGTAGCCTTCGAAACCGCTCGGTGTGAACCGGAACCACTCGGACTCTTGCAACTTGACGTCGATTCCGTCGCGCTGCCGATCCTCTTCGAGGCGCTTCGACGCGGCCGCGTTCAGCGTCGCGGTGTAGGCGTTCCTCACTCCTGCGGAGAGACCAGTCTCGACGTGGTGGTACTTGGGGATGCGTTTCTCGGCGGGGGTCTCGTAGCTTCCGTCCTTCCAGACCGGGCTGGAACCGGACGCCTGCTCGTAGACCTCACGCTTCCACCCATAGGTGTTCGCGTTCGTGATGCTCTGCTTCCCGAGCATCGCCCGCTCTGATCCGTTACCTGAGCCTCCAACGACGACGTCACTCGTCGGCGTTTTCGACAGCGTGGCTGAGCCGCCGATGATCTCCCCGCCTTCGACGGTGAGCACTCGGCGGCTCAGGTCGCTCGGTTGGTCGATTATCAAGTCCCACCGGCGAAGCCCCTCGCTCCAGTCGATTCGTGCGCGGATCGAGTTGTCATCGACGCCGTCCAGCCACTCCTCGACCGCATCCTCGATCACGTCGAAGCGCAGCAGAGGGCCGTAGCGCCAGTCCTCGGGCGCAGCCGCGACCTGGTCTTCCACCCATCCGCCGGGGTACCACACGAGCTTACCGAGGGGGTTATGAGCACCGACGCTGAGACGTGCGCCATATCCGAGACGCTGCACGACATTCTGCTGAACGATCGCCTGAATCCACGACGCTTCGGTGTGAGTCCGATTCTGATCGAGGTAGGTCTGGTCGAGATAATCCCGCCACACCGGATTCCAGTACCCGGTGTTGCTGTGCCAGTTGGTGAAAAACTCATCTCCGAGGAACGCGAGCGCTTCGGCGGTGATGTTCCCATTGGCGGTGTACGTGGGGAGTGTCGGTCTCTGCGCATACATCGGCGAGAGGTCGGGGATACCGGACTGTCCGATGTCGAATCGATCGACGGGGCGCAGTCCTCCACGGGTCCACGGGTCCACCCGCCGCAGAAGCGTGCTCGATGCCGAGCGTGCCTCCGCAAACCCGGAGGGGCGCGGGTTGGGCCACGCGAGCGAGCCGCCCAGAAACATCTCCCAGACGTCTACGATCACGAACTCAACGACGCCACCGGGAATCAACGGAAGCGTCTGTTCCTCGACGTGACCGGAGTAGACCGATGCGCCATCGATGAAGATCACTGCATCCGTGTCCCGTTTCACGATCTGGGGGATGAGCGCGTTGTCATCCGCGACGGTGACGACGGCTGTGCCGTTCTTGTTGTATCGCAGCGTCAGGTCCAGGTCGAAATCCGATGCGAGAACCCCGCGACTTCCGAGCGCATTGCCGAACGCCGCGGAGATCGGACCCCAGAGTTCGATCCTGACGCGGTCACCGTTCTCCAGTGCCATAGCTCCTCCTAGAGGTAGGGCATCGTCCGTGCGTTCGGGCGATGGATCATTTTCACGTCGTAAGCGCTTGCCGCGTCGTATTGGAGGACGCTCATCGGGTCGGGGACGGCGCGGAGTCCACGCCCGCCGTAGCTCACGAGGTCCGTGACATCGAAGCGCCCTGCCCCCGAGAACGGGATGCGCCACGCGCCACGTCGCGCCGGGTGTGTGTCAACGACGACCCGATCCCGAGCAGCGGTGAACGCCGCGTCGAGGACGTTGATCGTGTAGACCTGAACTCCGCCGTTCGCCTGGTCGTAGATGCGCACGCCCGCGCGGTTGCCGTTCGGTGCATCGCCGGTTGGGCGCTGGAAGACGAACCTCCGCCAGGTGCTCTCGGTTGAGGCACCGGTGAATCCATCGGGCTCGACGGTCGGCGTGATCGAGAGTCGTCCCGACCCGGAAGGAACCGAAAGGTCCAGCAGAGGGTCGGACCAGAACGGCTCCTCCTCTGCCACGAGGGTGACGTTGGCGGGAACCTCGTACGCTCGGACGCCGGGGGCGGTCACAGATGCGATGCGGACCTCGGCGACCCGCACCGACAGGTGGGATTCTCGAACATCCGAGAATCGCCATCCCAGTGTGGGGTTCCAGACCGGCTCCCATCGGCGAACGATGAGCAGTCCGCCGATGCCGACACGGACTCTTCGCTGGAACGAGCGGAAGGCAGCCGACCGAAGTTCATCCGGGTGTGGTCCTGGCTGTCCGCTGCGCTCAGCCATCTCCGCGAGGCGGTAGGGGGTGGTATCTCCGCCAAGCACGAGGGGGAGTTCGATGGTGCGGTGCGGAGCACGTATGCCGCGGAAGCGCCGTCCGTCGCCCGATCCGAGCGACGTGACGAACTCCTCACGGATGTCCTCCATGAGTCCATCGATGCCTTCGTCGGTGAGCCTGGCCGCGTTCTCGGAGGCGATCTTCGCAGGCATCGACGCGGACATCTCTGACAAGGAGAACGCGGACTGGTATCCCCATCGATTGATGGTCGTAATGCCGGTGCCGAGATCGCCGACTTGCTCCAGCACAGCCACGGCTGCGGCAACGTTGGGAACCGGCGACCCACCGGGATCGGTGAGGTACAGAACCGGGGTTCCGGTATGTGCGGCTGTGGAACCCTCTCCAGAGACGATGGTGGTGCTGGTTCCGTCGTTCAGAACCAGCACCACCTCGACGAGTGGACGTGGACGCTCGGGGATCATCGTTCCTCCTACTGCTACTGCCGCGCGAGGCGGCGTTTGATTGATGCCTCGCGCTCGATTCCGCGCCCGATGGACTCAGGGTCGTATCCGAAGTTGCCTCCGGTGATGGTCACGCCGCCGACGGAAGACGTCGATGGTGCATCCGAGGCTGAGCCGACGGACCCGCCCTTGGCGTACTGATGAAGACCCTGACGGAACCCGTAGACAGCCGCCTGTCCGCCCATCTTCTGAACGTCCTTCGCGGTGAGAACGTGTTCTCCGTTAGAGAGACGTGCCGGGATGGAATCAGACGTCGTGCTGCCGGGTCCGTGTACCGCGCCACCGGTGGCGAATGATCCGCCGTAGCCGTAGTTCACGGTTCCAACGCCGGGGATAAGGATCGACCTGACCCGAGTTGTAATCTCGCGAGGGATGTTGTCCAGCGCGTTCGTCACCGGTCGAGTGTCGTATGTGATGTCGAGGTCGGTTCCGACGGACTCCGGGATGCTCCTGACGTACTTGTCGAAGTCGGAAGCCTTGCCTCCGGCCGCGACGTATGCGTCACGCTGGGCGTAGAGCTTCTGCCTGCCGTTCTCAAGGACCGCGTTCGCCGCCTCCTGAGAGCCGGTCTGGATGAGGGTGTCGCTGGAAAGCTTCACCGTCTTCGAGATCAGGTCGTCTAGCGCACGACCGTTCGCGATTCCCTCCGTGGTGTGCTCATTGAGAACAGAACCATTCGTTGAGAACGAATCGGTGAGAGCCCAGACGGACTCCTCGAACTTACGGGTGGACTCACGTACGTCGATCTCGGCGCTGCCGAAGTTCAGGATGTCCTGAGCCAGTTGATCGATCGCACCGGAGGCGTCCTCGGCTGCACCGGTGATGGCTGCGACCCTCTCCGCCTGCTCCTGAGCCTGCGTATTCATCTGCCCCATGAGGAGCGCGACGAGCGTCTGGTCGTCCGCGGACTGCCCGAGAGCATCCGCCTGACGAACCAGTTCCGCACGCAGCGCGTCGGAGGAGTTGATGAACGTCAGCACCTGGTCGTTGCTAAGACCCTGCTCCTCAGCCATTCGGCTGAACGCCTCGGTTGCCTGAGGAAGGTCTTCGGCAGCGATCTGAGCGAACCCGTCGCCCAGCGCCTCGACGTCGTTTGCGACACCGGCGAGGTCGAGCCCCTTGAGTCCCGCGAGCGAGACCGAGCCCATGACGCCGACCTCTTCACCAACGTTCTTGAGTTGGTCAAGAGCGTCGTTGAGGTCGAGGGTTTCACCGGTGAATTTGCGAAGTCCTTCGCCGCCGTTGTCGGCGACCTTGGCGATCAACTGCGACGTGTCCGCGACGTTCTTGATCGCGTTCGCAGCCTCATCTGCGGAGAGGGAGGTGCCCTGGAGTTCCTGATACAGGATCGCCAGTCCAGCACCGGCCGCAATCATCGCGACACCCCACGGTCCACCGAGCAGTCCGACGACGCCGTTGAGAGCGCCGCGCACACCGCCGCCGACGAACCCGAGGGTACGCAGCGACTCGGTGAACACCGTGAGCTTAGGTCCGGCGAGCATGGATGCTCCACGGAACGCCACCGTCGCGGACGTCAGTCCGACAATCGTCACGGTGGCAGCCTTGACCGGTTCTGGAAGCGCCTGGAATCCGCGCATCAGGTCGGCGGCGAGGTTCAGAGCATCGACGAGCATTCCGCCGCCGTTCTGGCTGACCAGAGGCTCCGCGAGTTCAGCGGAGAGGTCACGCCAGGCAGCGCTCACACGGTCCATCGCGCCAGAGAAGGTCATCTTGACGTTCTCCGAGGCACCCTCGAACTTCGAGTTCATGCCGCCGACGAGAGCGTCCAGCGCTTCGTCTGCGCCGAGGGTTCCGGCGGTGATGTCCTTGCGAATCTGAGCGCCGGTCTTACCCATCTCAATGCCGATGAGTTCGGCGGCGTTGATACCGTGGTTGCCGAACTGGTTCAGGTCTTCTGCGGTGATCTTCGACGAGGAAGAAATCTTCGCCATGATGGCGCTGATCTCTTCGATCTGCTGGTTCGACCCACCGGCGGCTGCCGTGGCGTCACCGATCGCGGCCAGGTACGGGATGACCTTCTCGGTCTCGATCCCGAATGCGAGCATCTGCTGCTGCGCCTTGATGAACGTTGTCTTGGCGAACGGCGAGGTCGTCGCGAACTCGTCGAGCTTGTCCATCTGCGCGTTGGCTGCCGCAGCGGACCCGAGCAGCGTCGTCAGCGCGGCGCGCGTGTTCTGCTGCATCGCGTTGTACTGGACACCGGCGACGAGCATTGCAGAGCCGACGGAGAGAACCGCACCGCCGACAGCGAGCATCCCCTTACCGACGACCTCCCATGCTTTCTGGGCGTCCTCGGCGCTCTTCTTCGCCTCGTTCTTGACCTCCTTAGAGGCTTCCTTCGCCTTGTTCATCTGGGCGACGTACTGCTCCACCGTTGCGGAGAGTACGACCTTGACGGGACGATCCACGGGGATGCCTCCTAGCTGTCCGGCGTCGCCTCCTCGCGCATGACCGGCACGCGGTCAGCGGTGAAGATGAGATCGCTCATATCGGTGTCTGGGTGGGAGTTCTTCCACTCCTCCTGCGCGCGGTTGATCGCCTGCTGCGCGAAGTCACGGGACGGCGCTTGCACGACGTAGCGGAACTTCGCAGCACGACTCGACGGGTTCGCCTCCGCGGAGGTCGCCTCGGAGATGAGGTGTCCGTGCGGGCCACGCGGTGCGTTTCGGATGCGCCGCGCTGCGACGAGACGAGCCACGTCCTCTTGTGAGAACTCGGTCTCGGTGAACTCGACGCTGCGCACGAGACGACCGTCTTCGTCGTAGACATGCTCGACGACGCTCTTCGGGCTCCACCCGTCGAGACGACGAGGGGCGATACCCATCTCCAGCGCGAGAATGGTCTTCTCGAACTCGAATGGGTCTACGCGCGAGCCGTCTTCGAACTCGCGCTCGAATCTTTTCCCGCTGCGCTCGCACGGTCCATCGGCATCTGCACGTTCATCACGTAGAGCGTGAGCGCAATGCTGTTGATAACCGGTGCACCGGCAACGTTGAACAGCCGGTTCCACTGCTCGCCGTCGGGCTTGACGCGCTCGCCGTCTGGCTGGATGAGGATGCCCCAGCGCTTCGCGTACTCAAGTGCGAGCCCCGTCTCGTTGTAGCCGACGACGAGGTCGCCGGTCGCGTTCGAGCGTGGCGGGTTCGCGGCGACGAGGTCGGACCATCGGATGCCGCCGATGTAGGGAAGCTCGACGGTGATCTCGGTTGCACCGATCGTTACGCCGATCGTCTCACCGGGCTTGTCGAGGACTTCTTCTGCTGCGGCGTCCAGAATGGCGTCGAGTCCGAAAGCGGATGTGGACATGTTGGTTCCTCCGAAATGTCTGTGGTCCTCCGGGTGCCCTTGCGGGCGGTACCGAGGGGCGGGCTGGAGGAGAACCCGCCCCTCGGGGCTTGTGAGCCGTCGTGCTTACGCGACGACCTTGACCTTGCGACCGACAACGCCGGTGACCAGGAGCTTCTGGATGATCTTCCACTCCTCGTTCGCTGCCGGGGCGACGTCACGCTGGACGCCCGCCCTGATCGGCAGCACGGTGACGCGCTGGTCGGCAGCGATGTCCAGAGCGTTCGAAACCGCGATGCGCTTCACGATGAAGCCGGTCGTGCCGCGCTCCAGCGCAACGCGAGCGATGTCCTGCTCGTCGTCCTCAGTCGTCACGTACGTGATCTCGACAGAGTCGGTGATAGTTCCTTCCTGCTCCAGCGCCTGCTCCAGCGTGAAGCGCCCAGAGGTGCTGGTCGCGACGGTGGTTTCGTGAGCGAAACCGTCAGGCGTCAGCGAGTAGGTGAGCTTCTTCACACCGGTGGCGGTCAGTTCCTCGACGGTCGGTGCGTTGACGTCGGCGATGGCCGGCACGAACAGGACGAGTCCGGTTCCGTCCGTGACAACGCCGGGGGCGACAGCCTCAATGGTCATGTCACTTCTCCTTCGTGTTCGATTCCCGCTTCGTGCGGGGCTTGCTAGTGGATCGGGGGCGGGCGGGCTTGCTCGTCTCCGAGGGGGTGCCAGTGACGTACCTTGTGGCCCGCGCATTGCGCACGGGCGTAGGGTCGATCACGACGTAGAGTTCAGGGCGCTGCTCGACCTCGATCTGCGGCGCATCGAACTCGTGTGCCGCACCCTTTGCGGAGCGGACGCGAATGAAGCTCATGTGGTGCCTCCTGGGCGTGTGGTGATCTCGACGGAGCCATCCGCGTAGAACAGCGGTGGCTGGATGGTTCGGTCATCCTGAGCCGACGTGGTCAGGGTGAGACGGATCGGATCACATGAGCGTCTGGGGACCAAGAGGGTCTGCCCGACGAGCGCTCGGAGCGCGCGGGAGAGTGCCTTCGTCGCACCTCGCGCGGTCGTCGCGACCGCCTGGATGTCCAGGTCCACTCGGGTGATGCCGGTGTCGAAGTCCGGCACTGCGGAGAATCGAGCCTGTTCGACGTCGTACGGGATCGCGGGGAAGGCGATGAGGTAGGTGTCGCGAGCGAGACGCCCCTCCGAGTCGTAGCGGAGGGAGTCGTGCACGGTGAGCCCGGTCGCCTCGATGAGTGCGACAGCGGCGGTGTACTCGGGGAGTTCGTCCGCGTCAGTCACAGGTCCGCCTCCCTCAGCGCATCATTCACAGCGATCTGCACACCGCGCTGCAAGTCCTTCTCTGCCTTACGGGCAGCCTTGAGACTCGCGTTCTGCGGGCGAGCGCCGAGACGACGCCAGCCGCCGGATGCTTCCTCGGCGGCAGCGAATCGACCCTGCGGCTTGGCAGGGTTCGGACCGACGACTGCGGTGACCTCGCGACGCTTGGTGCGCTCGACCTCGTAGTCGATCGATCGCGGGTAGTTCTTGAGTCGGGTTCCCGACTTGGCTTTCGCCTCCGCCGTCCATTCCTTCTTGACGTCGTTGGCGCTCTTCTCGACCGCCTTCTCAACGAAGGGCATGACGTTCGACGTCGCCTTCTCGATGCTGGCGACCAGGCGGTCGAGTTCGGAGAAGTCAGAGTCAGACATCGCGGACCTCCTCGACGTCGTAGCGGTGTGCGGTCGTCTGCCCCGCTGCCGGTCGTGCGACGATGCGCACGGTGCGACCTACGAGGTTCGTGTCTGACGCGCTCGCGGTGACGCGGGCGTAGAGCCCGATGTCGAGGTTCTGCACGGCGACGGGAAGGTGAAGCTCGCGTCGTGTGACAACGGCGATCTGACCACCTTGCTCGCGGGCGCTGGAGGCGCTTCCGGTGCCGATGCTCAGACGTGCGATGGAGGTGAGAATCTTCGTCTCGACGAAGGTGGTCTTGAGGGTGACGGGGTCTTCTGACTCGACGCGCGAGAACACATCGACGGTGTCCGTCATGCGCATCTCTGCTGCGCGCCGCCCCATCGTGAGCGCTCCTGTGAGGATGCTCATTACGGGTTCCTCAGATCGACTGTGTAGACGCCGCCTGAATAGCCGAAGCGGTCTCGAATCGACTCGACGGAGCGGTCATTCAACGCCATGCCGGTCGAAGCTCCGCCGTCCGCGAACGCGGCCTTGAAGTCGTCGATCGAGACGCTGCTCAGACCGCCTGCACTCAGCCCGAGCCCAAGCTCGATCGTCGAGAGCGTCTGCGCGACGAGCACGATCGCCCATCGCTGTAGCTCCTTCGGGGCATCCTCGATGCCGCATACGAACGTGACCGTCGCCGGTGAGGTTCCGGGGATGAGAAGTTCTGCGCCGTCGAAGCTGTAGCCACCTACGGGCTCGCCGTTCCGCACCACTGAGGCGACCTCGGTGGTGAACGCGGGAAGGTAGTGAGCGCCAGCGGGGAGCGTGACGACGTAAGTCTTAGGTGGGGACACCTGGCTGCCGACAACACCGCGAAGGTGCTCGGAGGCGTCCTCCAGAAGCGCGACGATCTGCGGCTTCTGCTCGTCGGGGAAGGTGCGCCCTGTGCGCAGAGCGAGGGCTTCGACCGTCGTGAAAGCGTCGGAGGTCTCAGGCATGGTTGCTCCTTCGTGAGATGTGGTGTGGGGACACCGGAGGGCGGCTCAATGAAGAACCGCCCTCCGATATGGAAGCCGTGAGGCTTACGGGGTGACGACAACCGTGGTTGCGCCGGTTCCAGCCTCGAACGCCTGGATCGTCGCGGTGGCGATGCCCTTGGGGCGGGTCACCTTCGCGCCAAAGACGTTGAGTCCGCGAACCCAGTCAGCGATGCGCTTCTCCGAGCGACCAGCCTCAGTGTTGAGAATCTGGTCGGCGAAGGTGAACGCTCCGGGGACACCGGCGACGATGACCTTGTCGTCCTTGTTGGCACCCGATCCGCCCACCGTCGCGAGACGGTTGGAGAGGAGGATGTCGAACCCAGCGGCGCGAGCGATCAGCCCGTTACGCAGAGTCTCGGAGGTGCCTGCGGCGTCCACGCGAGCGAAGCGGTCGTCCTTCTGCGTCGCCGAAACGAACGCCGGGGGAACCACGACGTAGCGTCCTGCGAGCGGGACATCCGCCTCGTTGAGCTTCTGACCGAGGTCAACCAGAAGGTCGTACGCGGTGATCTGACCCGCGCCCGCGATCTGCGTGCCACCGGAGACGATCTTCACGCGACCGATCTTGTTGTCGGCGTGAGCGCCAGCGGCGAGCACACCGGCGGCGAAGGCGTCAGACGCCTCAGCGAGACCGATGCCCGCTTCGTTGATGGCGTGCGACTTGAAGTCGCCAGCCGCCTGAACCTTGTCCACGTCGTTGACGTAGAAGGCGAAGGACTTCGCCTGGTCGATGTTCATCGTCTGACCGGCGGTCGAGACGTTCTCGAACGACAGGTCGGTGTCCGGGTCGTAGTCCGAGATGGTGACGGAGCCGATCGAGTTGATCTCGACCGAGTCACCCTTGTGAGTGATCTCACCCTGGTAGTCGCGGTTGGCGACAGAGCCCTGGGTGAAGACGGCTGCGCCGTGGTAGGGAACCAGAAGTCCCGCTGCCCACAGCTTCGGGATGAACGAGGCAACAGACATTGCGTCATTCCTTTCGATTTGATCCGGGGAATCCCGGTTGGTTGGGTGGTTGGGTTAGCCCATGAGGGACTTGAGGAGACCCGCCTTGTGAGCGGCGAGGATTTCGGCGGGGGTCGCCTTATCCATGTCTGCCTGCGTCCACTGCTTCGGACCGGTGACGTTCTTCGCGCCTGCGTCAGCGCCGCCCTCGAATCGCGGTGCCGTTGCGGCTGCGAGGTAGGGGCGTTCGGCGATCAGATCGTCGATCAGTGCGGTAACCGCAGAGGTGTCGATGTCGCCGTCATCGTTCACTTCGACCTGCGAGATGTCGATGAACGCGAAAGCGTCGTCGGCGTTCGAGAGACGTCCCTTGGCGGCGGTGCGGACTTCGGCACGAACCAGTCGTGCGTTGGCCTTCGCGATCGCCTCGGACTGAACACGCTCGCGCTCGGTGGCGGCGGCGTGCTCGGCTTCGGTGCCGTTGACCTTGGCTTCGAGAGCGGCGAGCTTCGCTGCCGTCTCCTTAGCCGCTGCGTCGGCAGACTTCCACTTCGCCTTCATCGCGTCGAGCGCCTTCTTGCCAGGGTCACCCAGCGCCTCTGCGCCCTTCTCGATGTCGTCGTCGTTGGTGTCGTCTGCGACGTTGTCCGTGTCGGTCGTCTCGTCGGTAGCCGTTGCGGCTTCCCCGTCGATGACCTCGTCGGTCTTGTCGGTGTTCTCTGCGGTCATGGGAATTGCTCCTATGTGGGGTGGATGCCGCATTGCGCGGCGGGGTTGACCCGCCCTCATAGGGGAGGGAGACTGTGGTCGGCTACTGCGCTGCTGCGCGGCGTTCTGCCGAGGTGAGTTGCCGTGGATCGGTGAGATCACGTCGGTCAACCCGGTTGGTTCTGGCGAGCGTCACGCGCCCGGACTCACTGAGGTATCCGTTCTCCCGGAGGAGAGTGATCGCGCGGTCTCGGTTGTCGCCAGCGACGGTGTAGATGTCGTCGATGGTGAGGTTCGTGCTCCGCTTGTTCTGCCCACGAGCGCGCTTGTTGATGACGGTCACGGGGTTCGCTCCGTCACGGATCGCCTGAGCGTCACGCTCGCCGAACACCGCGTCCTGCTGCGCTCTGGAGAGCGAGTTGAAGTACGCCTTCGGATCGGTGAGGTACGGCTCTGCCGCTGCCGCGTCAGATACCGGAACGTGGATGCAGTCGCATTTCGGGTGGCGTTGGAAGCCCGTGTTCGTCCGGTAGAACGCGCCCGCGAGAGCGACACACGATCGACACGATGGAACCGACAGCTGCCGGACATACCCGCCGACACCTGGTCGTCGGGTTGCGTCGATGGAGACGAAGTCTGATGCGGTCTGGCGGATCGTGTCAGATGTCGCGGATGCGATGAAGTCGCGTGAGCCCACGAGCGCGTCGTGCCACCCGGAGCCGCCTGCGATCGCCTGCTTCGCTTTGATGATGCCGTTGTCGAGTAGACCGCCGAGCGTGCGCCCGTCCGGCGTCGTAGCGAGAAGCCGCTGCGTGTTGATGGTGAGTCCACCGGCTGCGGCGAATGCGAGACCTTGCTCTGCGAGAGCGCGGTCGATGTATCCGTCCGCCTGACTAATCGCCTCCGAGCGCCCCGCCTGCACCGTGCGGATCATCTCGTCTCGAACTCCCTGATCCCATTGGGTCGAGAAGTCCTCTCCGAGACGATCCCACACGGCTACGGCTTGGTGCGCTGCTGCGAACGCGATGAGGGTCTGGCGCGCCTGCTCACGCTTCGATGCCTGGAGGGTTGTCATCGACGATCTCCGCTTCTACTACGTCGGGCTCGCCCTTTTGGGGTACAGCCCACGGAAGCTGTCGGCGGCGTTCGTCCTCCGCCATAGCGAGCACGCGGTCGATCTCAATGCCCGACAGTCCGTCGAGTTCGAGGAGGTATTCGAGCGGGTAGCCGATTGCCTTCTTCTTCATGAGCGCGTCCGCAAGCTGCGACTCCGAGCGAATCTCGGGGTCAACCCACGAGAGCATCAGAGCGTCCGCGTTCTTGATGAGCACGGACTCGTTCTTGACAAGCGCGATGAGTCGGAAGATTTCCCGGATCGCGGGGCTCACGAAGCTCGCGAACTCCTTGGTCTTCTTGACCAATCCGATCTCCGACGCCTTGAGACCGTCACCAGAGACGTTCGACATCCCCACGGTGGAGAGGAGGTACGTCGGTGGCGTGCGCGTCTGAGCCGAAATGTGACCGACGGCGAACTCGATCGTCTTGGTGAACGGTTCGAGAGCGGCAGCCTGCCACGAGTCGATCGACGTGTCCTTCCCCTGGAGGAAGAGGAGACGCTTCTCGGCGAGGTCTTCGATCTTGAGGACACGTTCCTTGCCGGGGATCGGCTGCCCGTCTTTGTCGAGCACCGGAACCTTCGGCGGAGCCTGGTGCATCACCACACGAGCGGGCATCGAGGCGTAGTCCGCCGCGAGGAGGAGGTACGCCCAGAGGAGGTTGATGGCATCCTGCATCGCGGCGACCCCGGCGATCTCGGAGATCGGGTCACCGGCGAGGATCGGTCGGTTGGGGATTTCCACGATCGGAACTACGCCGAGCGGGTTGCGTAGCGGCCACGGTTCGTTGCCCACCTCGCGCGGCTCCCAGCCACCAGTTGAGGTGGCATCCTGCCGAGCCTGCTTCGCCTGCGACTCGCGGTCGAGACGTGAGGTCTGACGCTTGCGTCGGAACTTCCACACCTCATCCGGTGTGTACAGCGTGGCGTACTCCCATGCCTGGTCCTGCCACGTCTTGAGGGCGGCAGAGCGCAGACGGGGGTTCTCCCAGTCGTACTCGATCTCGACGGATGACGGGTGCTCCCACGAGATGACCGGCTTGTCGTCGCTGTCGCCCCAAACAAGCACGAAGCTGCGCGTGGCGGCGAGCGAGGTGACGAACCCCTGGGAACTCTGGAGTTCCATCTCGTTGCGTTCCCACTCACCCCAGAGGGTGCGTCCGGCGTCGCGGTCGTCCGTACGGATTCCCTTGATGCCCAGACGCTCCGCCTCGGCGTCCACCACGGGGCGGCACCAGTTGTCGGAGAAGCCCTTGTAGCGCGCGCTGTTCGCCTTCTGCCACTCGTCCGTAGCGAAAGCGAGCGGCTGATCGCCCGCGTAGTAGCTTTCGAGACGTGTGATGTCTGGTCGTCGCGCTGCGAGGCGATCATAAATGCGGTTCACGAGCCGGAGGGCGTTGGATGACTCCACAGTGACCTCCTTTGGGTCGGTGACTAGAACCAGACGTACTGGTCGTCTTCTTCTTCGGCGGCACCGGATGCGATCGCATCCATGCAGGCCGCGTGGGCGAGGACAGCGCTCATTGCGCCGTCGATCTTGAGGTGCTCTTCTTGCTTGCCGAGGACATACCTGCGCTCGCCGGTTGCCATATCGAGCCCGCGGGCTCGCATCACGGCGTTGGTGATGTACCTGCTGAGCGCGTCGTTGCCGTCGTGCGTGAGGAGGCTGTCGGGTTCTGACACGTCGGTCTTGAACCGGCGCAGTTCGCCCCACATCTTCGGGATGCTGTTCGTGGCCCACCTCAGGAAGACGCGATCTCCGTACGCCGCCGCGAACTCGTCGATCTCTGATTGCCAGAGGAACGGGTCGAGGTAGGCGCGAACGATGGAGTAGCGCTCCGCGATCTCAGCGACAGCGGCGCGCACCTCGTCACGAGGGATGCGTCCTTCCCAGTCCTCAGGTCGCCAGATCGTCGGGCGGTTGGAGGGACCGTAGGTCGGAATGAACAGGTGTCCGTCGAGGGTGGACAGAACGAGCACGGTGTGGTCGTCTGCGTCAGAGCCGTCGAAGCCGAGTACGACGCGGGTGCCGTCGGCGACCTCGCGGTCGTCGTGCTTCCCGGTCCACTCAGGCTCGCCGATCCAGCGTCCGTCGCCGACGACGAGTCGGTTACCGAAGAAGCGCTCCGCGGTAGCGGCGTCGTGCCGCATCATCTCGGATGCCAGAGCCTCGATGCCGTCCACGTCCACCCAGGGGGCTTCCTTGTAGTTGGCGACGAGAATCTTGCGGCGCTCTTCCTTCTTGGTGAAATCCAGATGCTTCGGCGGCATCGTGAAGTCACGTTGAACGTCGTCTGCGCCGGATTCGTACGTGCGCTGAGCTACGGAGTCTTCTGTCGGGTTCCAGGCGTTCGTGGTCTCGATGGACCGTCCACCCATACCCGCGAGTCCACGCTGCTGCGCGTTCGCGAGTTCGTGTCCCTTATTCGACTTCGTCCACAAGGCGGTTTCGTCCTGCGCGACGAAGGTGACTCTCTGACCGACGCGGGAGATCGCCGCCGAGGTGACGGTCGCGATCTTGCCGCCGCCGGGGAGTCGGATGAACTCCTCGCCGGTCTTCGGGATCAGGTCCGCGAGCGGACCCAACTCGATCATCGGGCGAAGGGCGTCGTAGGTATTACCTGTCTGGTCCTCGCTCGTGGCGGTGACCTGGATGAGCGGTGTCTCCCACGGACGACCCATCGGGTCGCCTGGCTCGTACTCGAACTGCCAGCCGCATCCGCAGCCGAAGTCACGGCAGTCGTAAAGCTCGCCGCCGGATGCCCAGCCGTCGAAGAGCGCCGGTCCGACACCTTCAAGACAGATGACACCGGCCACGAGCGGTGACTTCCCGAACTTCTGCGCGCGCACGTATTGAGATCGGCGGAACACGAAGTTCGTGCCCTTGCGGTTCGGCGTTGCGCCGGGTCGCACCGTGTAGTGGCGTGCGGTGAATCGGAACTGGTCGTCAGAGAGGCGGAACGCCTCACCGCGGTGATCCTGATCGGGGATGACGCAGTGGGACTCCATCCAGTCGAGAGCGACGGTGAGAACCTTCGCGCCCTTGGGCAGCTTGATGTCAGCCATTCAGAGCCTCCAGTCGAGCCCGTGCGCCTCCCGTCTTGCGGGCGGTCGCTGCGTGCTCGGTCCGCTTCGTAGCGAGGTCGTCGTCGGCGAAGCGCCAGCGGAGGGAGTGCATTCCGGGGATGGTGAGCCCGATCTCAGCACCGGCCCGGAGGACCATCGTGCGAAGACCAGCGCTTGCGTCGGGGAGAACTGACTCGTAGAAGCTGCGGACATAGAGTGCGACCTCGTGGGTCATATCCATGTCCGCCCAGAGAGCAGCCTGCGGCTTCCGCCACAGCGTCTTCCAGAGTTCGGTCTCGTACTTCTTGCGCTCCTGGTTGATGATGAGCCGACCGGTCTTCTCGTTCTCGATCTTCTCGTCGGGGAGCGGGTACTTCGGGATCGCACCCTGGTAACCCTCACGCGGAAGCGTGGTCCACTCGGCGTCATCCTTGCGATCACGTCGAAGAGCGTTGGGGTCGGGTGCTGGTCCGGAGTTGCGACGTGCGCCTCCAGATGCCATGACCGCCTCCTTTTCACCCTCGCATTGCGCGTAGGGGTCGGGTGTGCGGGGATTAGCCGTACTGATGTCCGGTTAGGGCTTGGCGATTACTACGTAGGAGGCGAGCCCTAGTGTGACCGCGGTGAGAGTCGGGTAGGAGGCGAAATCGAATGACGTCCCGTCGACCCGGAACCCCACGCCGTTCGACGGGGCTGCCAGGAGTGGCGATGGAAGGATGACCTCGACCTGGCCCGCGCCTGGGAGGAACTGAGGCGAGGAGGAGGGTGCTGCGGCATAGGAGTAGGCGCTCGCAACCCAGTGGAGACCTGCGGTCAGCGAAGCCGGGTAAGCAGCGTCCTTGAACGCGCGACCGTCGCCAGACGTGATCGGAATAGCCACCGGCGGCAGCACCACACCGCCCACCAGATCGGGGAGACCTGACGGAAGTGACCGGTAGATCGCCTGACGGAGGGATACGCCTGCTCCGGTGGTCACCGTCGTCCCCCAAAGACCCAGCGACTCGATGCTTACATCCTCGGACACCCACCAGGGGGTCAGGGTGATTGCATCGAAGGTGGGAGATACGAGAGACGTGTTAGGAACCGTCGGCGTGTGCATCCCTGCCGGGGTAGAGATCATCGGTTTAGGGGTCGATGATCCGTTGATGCCGTCGAGACCCCGGTCGCCTTTATCGCCCTTAGTGCCGCGGGGGATGGTGAAGTTGAAGATCGCGTCGCCGAGAGTTCCGACGTCGGTGACCGATGCTGCCGAACCTGGGTCGCCAGTCGTGACGGTGCCGACGGTGATCTTCGGCGTAGCGCCCTTCGAGCCGGTAGCGCCACGAGGGATCGAGAACTCGAAGACCGCATCTCCAGTCGTGCCGGAGTTAGTGACTGATGCATTCGATCCGGGTGCGCCTGTGGCGACGGTGCCGACTGTGATCGTGGCCGCGTTCCCCTTGTCGCCCTTGTCACCCTTCGCGCCGCGAGTTCCCTCAGAGACGGTGATGACGGCGACTTCTTCTTCGCGAACGGTGATGTTGGTGATGTCGCTCATCGCGTCACGTCCTTCGTCAGGAGGCAGCGTCCGTGGACCCACGTCCTCGTTTCCCCGGACTTGACCGCCTGGAGGTCGAACCATCCGTCGCGGTCTAGCGCTGCGGTCTGCGATTCGGAAAGCGAGATCGCGACCTCTCCCGATGCGGCGAATGACGCATCGATCGAGAAGTCCACGGACTCCTCGCTGTCCGGTGCGGAACGCCACTGTGCGGCGAAGGACCATCCGGTGAGGTTGATCGGTGCCCCGTCTGTCCAGGCGTTCGGGCGCGGACCAGCGAAGTGGAACTCCGCCCGAAAATCGTCGCCTCGGTAGATGTGAAGGTCGCAGTATCCAGGTGTGGACATTGGGAACTCCTTTCTGAGGAACCCTCCCCAGCGCGTAGCCGGGGAGGGTTCGAGTCACTTGCCGAGGATTGCCTTGAGTTCATCCAGAAGGTGCTGGATGCGGGTGCGCTTCACGACGATCTCGTCGTCGTTCGGTTCAGGTACCACAGGAGCCTGAGTCAGCGCGATCTCGCGAGCGCGCACGACGATCTCGTCGAGGTTCATCGACGGTCCGGGGCACGCAGTCGCGTTGACGCCTGCCTCGTTATGTCCGATGACGTGCGTCCGGTCGAGCGGGAGATCGACCGTGAAGCCGTCGATCGTCTTACCGTGGTAGTTCATGTGGAACCAGGCCACGATCTGCGCGATCGACTCGTGCGACGCCTCGGAGATGCCCCATGACGGAGCGGCGCTCGTGTTCTGCGTCTCGACGGACACGCTGCGCGTGTTCGCCGATCCGGTTGCACTCGGGCGCTTCGCCGGGTCGATCATCTCGATGACGTTGCCGTTGGATTCCACATACCACGTCGGGCACGACGATCGGGAGTTCTTCGTCTTGAAGAACGCTTCCTCTGAGTTGAGGTTCGTCGTGTGGTGGATGATGAAGCGGTCGATGACCGATCCTGCATCGCGATCGCTCGACAGTGGCACGTTCCATCCGCGCGATGCCTTCGGGTAGCGAGGCGTGCGAGGTGTTGCCGTCGGTGTCGGGGTAGTTGGCTTGGGGGTCGTAGGCAGGGTCACCTTCGTGAACTTCTTGCCTGCGTTCAGGAACTCCTGGAGCTTCCGAACCGTCTCAGGCCCGGTCTCACCATCGACCGTTGCGCCGACAGCAACCTGGAGTGCTCGACGCGTCTGCGGTCCGATCTCTCCGTCCACCGTGACGCCGAGCGCCTTCTGGAGCGCGCTGTAGGTCTGAGGACCAAGCTCTCCGTCCTGCGTGACACCGAGTACCTTCTGGAGAGCCTTCGTTGTCGCTGGACCCCAGTCACCGTCCACGGTGAGCTTGCCGGTCGCGGGCTTCGAAGCCACGACGAACTTGCCGCCGACGTTGAGGTAGAACTGGAGTCCTCGAATCGTCTGCGGTCCGAGGTCGCCGTCCGCGTGCTTCGCGCCGAGAAGGAAGACCTGCATGGCACGGATGGTCGCTGGTCCGACCTCGCCGTCGATGTCGATGCGGTGTCCGGCAGCCACGAGCTTCGTCTGGAGAGCACGGATCGTGATCGGACCCATCTCGCCGTCTGCATTGACACCGAGTGCGGTCTGGAGAGCGCGAGTTGTCGCCGCGCCCCACTCGCCGTCTTCGATGAGCTTGCCGTTCGCGTCGGTGCCGCTGTTGAACGATCCACGCTTCTCGTAGTGCCAGCCCTCACGGGGCGAGAAGTAATGCCCCGCGTTCGTGAAGCCCCAACGTCCGCAGTTCGCCGCGAGCCAGTTCGAGCGCTTGCTGCCGATGACGGTGACGCCTGCATCAGAGCCGCTGTCGCGAAGGTCGAGTGCGATCGGTCCGATCGGTCCGAACTCTTCGTGGTTCGACTGACCGGGCTTCGCAGCGAGATTGAATCCCGGTCGGCGGTTGATCCATCCGTCGTAGAGGTACTGCTGCTCGGCGCGCGTGCGCGTGCCGGAAGAGACGATCAGGTCGAGCCCGAAGACTCGCTTGAACTCCGCCGCCATCGCGTCGAATGCAGCGGCGACAGAGATCTCGATGCGCTGACCGTTTCGGGTCGTGTAGTTGTATGCCACGGCGACCTCCTGGTCGTAGTTGAGTTGGATTCCCCGCGCGGCGGAGCATCGCGGCCAGAGCAGCCACACACGAGGCGTCCGCGGATCGACGCCGCGCGGGGAAGTTGAAGTGAGTGCCGCATTCCTACATGACGAGGTCGGGGTCTTGAGCCCGGTGCGGCGTATCGTTGTTGTCGTGAGCGACGTCGGTGTCTGCCCTCAGTGCAGAGAAGTCCTGCTGTCCGTCAGGGAGACGGAGGCGGGACTGATGCTCGCGTGCGACGAATGTCTGTACGTCGAATGGATGAACGAGCCGCCGAGCGATCCGGATGCACTGCGCGACATGCCGGGATGGTCAACGGACGACCCGAAGCCGCAAACGTTTTGAACCTGACAGACCTTTGAGAGCCATCCCCGGCGGTACTGAGCCTCGGAGTCGAAGGGGGTCTACCCCCACCCTCTGAGTCGCGACCCGCCGCCGCCCCGCCACCCGTTTCGATCAACGAGATGAAGACCAAGAAGACGGTTCGTTCGCGACGGTTTCGCGTGAGTGACATGGAGCACAAAGTCCACGACCTCGCGATGGATCGTTCGGGTCAAGGTGCAGGTCGGTCAGGTCACGACGTGAGAGTGGGTGGTGGTCAGCGACCGTTGCTTCGGTGACGTCGCACAACACGCAGATCGGATCACGCGCGAGCACCGCGTTGCGAAAGCCACGATGACCGGCACCCCCATACCCCCTGTCCCCTGAGGTACCTCGGGAGAGGTCAGCTTGCCTGCGGTGTTCGGTGCATCGTGTTCCTTCGGATGCGTCGAAGATTTCAGGGCAAAGATCGACGGTGCAGACCCGCATCGCCATGACGCCCCCTCGGATGCCCCCGGTGTTCGAGCACCCCGGCATGGAGTGACCCCGATGTCCGGTGACCCCCGGTAGTAGGTGAACCCCGCGCGACGGAGACGACGGGGCGATGGGAACGCCCAGACTCAGAAGTGACAGCACACACCAGAAGGTGTCGCCTGCGACGACGCGCGGGGGAAGGAGGGTGTAACCCTCCCTATCTACTCTTGGCCGAGGTTTCCCCGAAAGTGCACAACTTTCTTGAAAAAGTTTTCTGGAGCTACAGGAGGATGCCCTTGCGGGTGAAGTAAGACCACGATCCGAGCGGCTTCTCAGAGAGATAGATCGGCTCGTCCGGAACCGGAACGCGCTCCAATCCACGCAGGTTCGGGTGCTTGGTGAGGACGTCCCGGTAGACGCGCTTGAGGATCAGGGTGTGACGCAGCAAGTACTTCGAGCGATCAGTCATCCTCGACAGATCGATGGCAGCAATCTCCGCATCCCGTTCGCGCTTCGGTTCAAAGAGGCGATCACAATATCGGAAGATCGAATACATGCTGTTGACCGTCTCGGTCGGTTGGTCACCGGCGAAGACTGGATGCATCCTGCTCTCGCTCATCGCATCATCATGGTCGATCACCTCAGACACGACGTGATGTCGATCGCGTTCGAGAGTTCATCGACAGTCGGAGCGGTGGGATCAGCGATGCCGGTCACGAGGAAGAGCCGACTGACTGGAACGGTCGCGGCAGCGAGGTCGGGCGCGACAGCGCATATAGGGCCGCTCGCTGCGCTCGCGTGTGTGTCGTCTCGTTGATCGTGTCGGTGGTCGTTCCGTTGCATGGGTTCGTTCCTTGTTCGTGAAGCTCCGGATGCAGTTGGCTGTGGACGTGAGGTGTGTTGTGCTTCTTGGTCTACGTCTGCTGTGATCTCCGTTGTCGTCCGTCGTGTTCGCTTCTTGTTGCCGTCGTGATTCCCCGTTTGGGGCGACGGGTGCAATGCGGGAACCGGTCTCGGGCGAATCTCGGGGCATATGCGGCGGGCTCTTGATGGACCTGAACCCGCCGCACGATCGCGTCAGGAGCGCTGACCTCGCGCGCTCGGCGGGATGACCTTGTCGTCTTCGGGGGAGAGGTCGATCTTCACCCTGCGGGCCGGTTCGCGCACGTCTTCTCGGTACATGAACGACACCGATGAGAACGGCTCCGCCTTGTCCGACTGCGGCTCGAAGGTGAAGTCGAACGCGCGGTTGAATGCGTAGCCGTATGCGTCGAGGAGCGCGTAGACGAGTTTGAAGAACGGGTGGACGCTGGACATTAGGCTGCTCCGAAGTGAGTCGTGCTGCGCTGCTGCGCGGCGGTGATGCGGTCCCAAGGTGCGGTGATGATTCGGCGGCTCTGCGGGTTGTAACCTTCGGACTCCGACACCTCGAAGTAGAGCGCGCTCGGTGCTGCGGTTGCCTGTCCGTTGATCTGCTCGAACCACGAACTGCCGCCATCCAGCGAGCCCGCCTGCTGCCACCACGTCGGGCGTCCGGTGCGTGCAGTCCCGACCATTCCCTCGGTGGGGTTGTGCAGGTGTCCCGTGATGAGCACTTCAACGCCAGCCACCGGTGAGTGAAAGTTCGAGCACTGCTTCGCGTACCAGCCAGCGGCTCCACCGCGCAGCTTGTGACCGTGGGTCATGCCTAGCGCAACGCCGTGCGATCCGACTTCGATGCGCACGCTCTCGTCGAAGTCGTCGGGGATCGCGATCTGGAATCGGTCGTCGAGTCCGCGGAGCCCTGCGTAAATCTCCATCTGCTTCGCGACGTGAATTCCCCAGTCGTCGCTGCTGCGTCCGAGGTCGCCGCCTCGACGCCACTTCGAGTGGTTGGAGGACACCGATGAGTAGCACACAAGAGGTGCGACTCGGAGCGCTGTCTCGACGAAGCGCCACTGCATTGCGGCCGCGACTTCGACCTGCTTCATCGGCGAGGCGATGTCATTTTGTACCAGCGTGTTGAGACCACCGGCGGACCATTCGCCCTCAACCAGATCACCGGGCTCGGCGACGATCGCACCGGCGAGATCGCGAGAACCTGCGTGAGCCTCGAACCACTGCCTGACGTACTCGGCACGGTCGAGAAGTTCTTGCGTGCCGCCGCGTCGGTCAACCTTTCCGACCTGTGCATCGGACACGACGAGCACGCCGTAGGTGTCACTCGAAGACGTCACGCCGGTGTACGCGGTGACGCCAGCCTCGGCCAGAGCGAAAGCTCCGCTGAGGTCGAACTCGACGTCGTCGCGGATGCTCTCGATGTGGAACTTGTGCGCGGTGTTCCAGATCGTCTCGACCTCGCCGGACTCCTTGTTCCAACGCGAGGTTGTCCACCGGGACATGGACGCTTCGCCGACGATGCGAACGCGCTCCGGGTCGAGACCGTGAAACGTCAGCATCGACTCCAGGTCGGTAGGAAGCGGCTTGTCGTCGCCCTGAGTGGTGACGGTGAGGTGACCTTGTCCGGTGAGGAGGTCGAACTCGATGTCGCTGCCGCGCCGGTCTGCTTCACGCTCTGCAGCACGGCGCTCATTGCGCGATTCCTGCGTACCCCGATTGTTACCCACGCCGTAGTGACGACGCCACGTCGAGATCGAGGACGCTCCGATCGAGGCGGGGGAGACGAGTTCGCTGATCTTCTCGGCAGCCTTCGCGCGGGTCAGATCGAGGTTGCCAGCGATCTCGCGGATGTGAGCGGCGAGTTCAGGGCGATCCTCGCAGAGGAGGTCAACTTTGGGTCGGTTGCTGCGTCGGATTCGGGATGCTACTGATGATGCTTCGCGAGAGGACATGACGGAAACCTTTCGATGGTGAGGTCGGACTCCGCCGGTGTGTGCGTGTGTGTGTCCTACGGGTATTCGAGAGAGGGAAGCTCTGTGGTGAGACTGCGGTGAGATTCGAGACTTAGCCAGGTATCCGTCGAGCTTCCCTCTACCTTCTCTTGGCCGAGAAACGCTCAGAAGTGCACAGCAATCTCGAAATCATTCCGTCAGGAGTTCGACAGCGCGGTGCGCCATCCACGGATCGCAGGTGTCGATGTACCCGCCTGCGATGTCTGGGAAATAGGCGAGTGCGACGCACTCAGCGTGCGCCTCCAGTGACGACAAGGGCGCTCCGTCGCGGTCCGTCGTAGTTCCGTAGCCAGCGTCATCGAGTGCAGCCTCGGCAGCCTCAAAAGAGCCCCAGCGGAGCGCCTGGGCGACGTGTGCTGTTTCATGCGCGACGATGTAGCGATCCTCCGGGGTGTCCATCGTTGGGTCGCCCCACGCAGAGAACGCAGTCACGTCGAAGATGATCGTTCGCGGCATCGAATAGAACACACACGCGGCGGCGAACTCACCACACGTCTCTTCGTCGGAGAGAACGAAGCTGACCCCAAGCTCTGATGCGTTCGGGATCATCTTTTCGATCTCGCGCTGAATGAGTTCGGGCTGCGTCGGTGTTCGGATGGCGACGAGCGGTTCGATGTCGAAGGGAACCGCTGTGGCGCGATCTGAGAGCCCGTCCGTGTGCCCGGTAGCGGTTGCTCCACCGAGCACGAACAGCGCAGTGAGAGCGACGCTGGCGGCTGCTCCGATGACCTTACGAGCGTGCATCGTCGTCCTCCTTCGGGTGTCCACCGCGCACCCACTCCTCGACGCGGCGCTCGACGTCCCGGAGGATCGCGTCCACGTACTTGTCGCTTTCGTCCCCGAGGTCTGAGAGCGCTTCGATGCGGAGGATCAAGCGCTGGACATCAGGAGCGGTGCCGTGAGGGAAGACCGAGTCCTTGACCTCGCGGCGTGCGAGAAGCACGAGCGCAAGGTGGCGCTCGTGCTCAGGGATCGGAAGAAGTCGCTCGCGCTCCTCGAATCCAAACGTGCCGTCTTCGTGCGCGACCTCCACTTCGATGGTCGTCGGGACGGAGGTACGTGCAAGATCACTCAGCGCGAGGTTGCCCGATACAACGGCATCCGCGATGTACGAGTACCACCTGCTGATCTCCAGGATTGTCTCGCTCGCGGGGAGCCTGCGCGGATCGCGAGTACCGCTGACGCGCTCACCGGTACCGCGAACGGGCGGGTGTGCGAGCAGGTTGCTGATGTTCTGGTGCAGCGCGATCGCTCGCGCGCGAAGTTCGTATCCCATATCCTCTCTTGGCCGAGAAACGCTCAGAAGTGCACAGCAACCTGTCCGATCGGGCTGTTTCACGAAATTTCACCGGAATTTCAAGTGTGTTGAAACAGCGAAAACCGCGGAATCACGCGGCAAAACGGGGTGTCAGGACACGGAATTTCAGAATTTCACGATCCGGGAGGTACAGACACATATATATAGAGAGAGAAGTTACGAACACGATTAGAGGGGGCTTAGAGGAGTGAGTGAGAGAGAAAAACTCTGTCTCGTATAGAGAGACCCTTATATACGTGAAATTCTGAAACAGATGTATGTATATACCTGTTTTGCCCCGTCTTTCCGGGATTTTTTGGACTTTTCAGGTTTGAAATTCTCTTGCAACGATCGGTCGAAACGCTGAAACAGCACCCCTCAATCCTGAAATTCTGTGCACTTCGGAGCGTTTCTCGGCCAAGAGAGGGTATGGGAGACAACAAGCAGCAGCCACAGCGCACCTACCTCATCGACACCACCCCGACGCACGTCAACCGCCGCGAAGGGGCAACCTACCTCGCCGATCGGGCGATCGACGACGAGATCGCAGCCGCTCGCGGGTACCGATTCATCAGTCAGGGAAACCACGGTGACCCCATCGCAGCGAAGTCCGGCATCGGCTCGAAGTACTTCGAGGATGGTGGATCAGCCATCGCGATTCCGCTGTACGCGCTTCCCGAGCATGACGAGCGCGCAGGGGAAACGGCAGAGCCCAATCTCGTCCAGTTCCGCGTCGAAGACCCCGATTCTCTTCCGGGGTCGCTGTCCGGACGCCGCTTCCTTCTCCCGAAGGGCGCGGAGCGAGGCGACAGCCCTCGGCGCAACCCTCTCGACGTCAACCCATTCCCGACTAACCTCGCGTACGTCCGCGACGTCGGCGTCCCGCTCTTCATCACGGAGGGGGCGCCTAAGGGTGACGCCGTCATCTCCGCGTCGCAGCGCGAGGGCGTTGCGGTCGGAGTGGCAACCGTCACCGGCGTCGATATGCCGGTGCTCGGTGGCGAGGGTGGCGACGCGGACGGACTGCACCCGCGCACGATCGGGTCGAACATCTGGCGTCCCCTGCTCAAGCACCGCGTGGTGATCCTTGGGTTCGACGCCGACATGTGGACCAAACCCCAGGTCGCGTCGGCCCTGCGCAAGCTCGCCGTTCTGCTCACTGAGCAGCGCAACACGGAGGTTCGCGTTCTGGTCCTCGACCCCGCTGGACCGAAGGGCGTCGATGACTACCTCCGATGGGCAGAGAGCAAGGGCGAGCGCAAGCCGCTCTCGAAGCTGCTCCGTGCTGCGAAGCGGTTCGATCTGGTGGAGAAGGATCTGATCCGCCGTGGCGTGCTGAGCCCGCGCCCGAAGCCGCGCCCGCTCGCCGATATCGATCTCGACCGCGCGAAGGAGCAGTGGTTCTCCGACCTCGACGACGAGGTGTCCGACGAGATCGTCTGGTCCCTCGACCTCGCGGGCAACAGCGTTCTCCGCGCGCGCTCCGACGCCGCCAAGGACGCCCTCGGCGGATGGCACCTCTACCCCGAGGACGGCATCCGTGAGTTCGTGTGCTACGGCGACGAGCCGGAGGCGAAGCGCATCGTCGCGGCGCTCGCAACGTCGGACCTTGACCGCTTCGACCGAGGTGATCTCCTCGCGCACGACCGCGACGACCTGCTCGCAGAGTTGAGCATCGGCTCGTCGGTGGACCTCGACGTCATCGACCGCGGAGCGACCCTTGAGCACGCGATCAAGGAGGTACGCGGAGGGCGCGCCCCCGGCTTCTCGTTCCTGCTCGACTCTGACGGGCGAACCGAACTGCGGGCCGAGGTGGCGAGCAAGGAGAGCGCTCACGGAATCTGGGAGGTCACCTATAACAACGAGGGTGTGCCCGTCGGACGAAAGCGACTGCTCCCGTACGTTCCCGTGCAAGGCGGAGAACTCTTCTACCGCCAGGTGGACTTCAACAACAGGTACCTAGATGACGAGGAGCGAACCGGATTCTCTATCCGCGCCGTCTTCGCAGGTGGTCACGTCCGCGTAGCACGAGGCGTTCCCGTGGCGGCCACGACGTCGGCAGTCTCCGCCGTCACCGCGTTCCGTAAGGCTGGTATTCGAGTGCAGAGCCCTGTTGGCTTCGATGAGCGCGAGGCTTTCGAACGCTGCCTGAACCTCGTTGGCTTCGACGAGGCGACGGCGGGCGCGATGTACTCCCGCCTCGGGTACGTGAACGCGGCCGGTCGGGGAGAGTCCAGGAACTACGTCTACGCGACGCTCAGCGGAGGGATCGACGCCGAGGGCATCCGTGAGGACGTGATCGCATCGAACAAGCCCGACGTGCGAAAGCGCGGCGCAGGACTCAGTGACTGGACCCGTCGAGTGGAGTTCACTAGGTTCGCGACCGACAAGGAGTTGGCGGAACTGCCGCGCATCATCGCGGAGTTCATCGCATGCGCACCCGTCGAGATCACCCTTCCGGTGGCGGCTCAAATGCTCGGCTCGCTGTTCCCGCGAGGGAAGCAGAACCCGTCCATCTTCGTTTACGGACTCCCGAAATCCAACAAGACGGGTGTCGTTTCGGCATTCGCTTCGGCGTTCGTGGACTGGCGTGGGGAGCGCGAGGAACACCGGTCAGCATCGGTGTTCAGCGACTCGAAGGCCGCTGTCGGAAACCTCGGTGCGTTCGCGGGGCACCTCCCGTTTATCGTTGACGACCTCGTCGAAACGAAAGACCCGGCGCAGATCGAAGCTCAAGCTGCCCTCGTGGATGCCGCGATCACTGCGGCATACGAAGGTGTGTCGGGCGGTCGAGCCGAGATCGATGGATCGCTTCGCGATAACGTCCCTCACGTCGAATCCCCGATCTTCACCGCTGAAACGCGTGACCCGATCGCTAACTCCCGGCAGTCCCGCGCGATCATGTGCGAGGTCGAGAAAGGTGACGTGGACCTCCAAGCCCTCGACGCATGGCGTGACGCGTGGATCGCGACGGGGAAGCTGAACCGCATCATGGCTTCGATCATCCGCGTTGTCATCCGGGAGATGAACGAACTCGGTGACCTCGCCGGACACGCCGACACCGCGATCGGACCCCTCCCTCTGAATGGTTCCACGGACACCCTGCGACGCCTGAACGGATGGGACGACAGCCGTGAGGCAAACAACGTCGCCCGTCTGCTGGCGGGGCTCTGGCACGCTCTGAACGCGGGCTTCATGGCGATCAGTGAGGATGAGAAGGCGCTGCGCGAGTCGTATGTCGAAGCTCAGAAACCGCTCAACAGTAGGTTGCTCTTCGGTGAGTCGGCGAGCGCTCTCGTCGCATCCCAGCGGGAATCGATCGTCGCGATGAACCCTGCCCGCGGATTCCTGGATCACGTCGCTGAGTTGATTGCGGGTGGCGGGGCGTACCTACTGGACCCGGCCGGCGATATCCCCCGCGGGGCTGACCGGTACGGATATCGACGTCACACCTTCCGTGGCGAGACGACCTGGCAGACGCGCGGCAACGCGATCGAGGCGGGTCGTCTGTCGAAGGACGGCGAGTGCGTATTCCTGCACGCCTCGTTCGTCCGCCGGGTGCGAGAGCAGCTTTTCGGTAAGACGATGAGCACTGAGAGCTTCGACGAAGCGATGAATGAGTTCATGCCTGAGAAGTTCCAAGGTAAGGGCGGACAGATGACCTCTGGGGTCATCCTCCAAGACGACAGGAAGCGCAACCTGGCCCTCCGCGGGCACGTCATCTTCCTGGAAGCCTTCGGGCTCGAACCGGAGGGCGATGCGAAGTACGCCCCGAGGACCGAAAAGCCGGAGTGACCCGTGGAGAAGCCCCTGACTTTTGTGGATAACTCTAATACTCATCTTGAGTATTAGAAATCTTCTCTGGTCAGGGGTTTCTTTCAGCTCACTCACAGGAATGGTGTGACATACTGGTGTTGTTGTCGAAGCCATAGACGAAAGTCGAAGGCACTGCCAGACAGCAGAGTCCCCAGAAGGGGAATGAGGAAGCAACCGCTCCGACGGGTAGGCACCGGATTAGTAGTCCAGCTACGGCTGGGCTCGTCCGAATGGTTGCTTCCCTTTGTCTGGATTCATCGGTCGTTCTGACCTCACAGCACTCTCTCCTTCACTTCTCTCTGACCGAGACCTCGTCGTCCGGGTTCAGTCCGATCCTCAGGACCAGCGCGCATGGCGCGAGGTCTACAAGCGCACGCAGGACTCGATCCGCTCAGCGGTCTATCGCCGCCTAGGCGCTCACGCATCCAGCGAGGACGCTCAGGACGCGATCTCGATGTCGCATATCGAGGTTCGACGTCGGCTCCTCGGCGCGAAGGTCATCGGTGACCGCGAGGTCATCGGGCACCACGTACAGCCCGATGCCGAGACATTCTGTAACTGCGACGAGCACGTCCTCGGCACTGATGGTGACGACGGGTGCACCGATCTCCGCCTCCCGTCGTTCGCCGCGAAGGTAGGCGCACCGGTTGGAGTCCGCGAGGTTCGCCGTCAGGCATACGGACCGGACTACGAGACGATCATCGCCCCGGCCCTCAAGCTCCGCGGACTCGTCTCCGAGGGATTCACCCACGACGATGCCTGCCGCACAATCGGTATCAGCGCCGAGCGCGGTCACGATGTCCTCGCCGACCTCAACTCGAAGCCGATCCTGGTAGGTCCGGAGACCATCCCGGACATCTCTGAGTCGGAGTCCCCGAGCGCGGAGGACGTCCTCGAAAACCACCCTGAGCAGATGCTCGCGACGGTCGAGCGGCTGTTCCCCGACAAGAGCCTGCGCAAGTACGTCGTGGTCCTAGCCGGTAGCCGCCAGTACATCGGCGACAGCATCGACGTCCGGGAAGCGCAGGACGCCTGCGGCATCGACCGGGCGGAGCACCGCCGCCGCAAGATCGCCGTCATCCGTTCCGTGCGTCGTGCCCTCGAACTCGAATCCGACAGCGCGGCCCGTGCCGCCGCACCACAGGTGCTCGCAGTCCTCCGTGGGGAGGCAGTGGCATGATCCGCCCCGCCGTCTCTCTCGACACCGCCGCCCGCGCTCTGCGAGTCCGCCCGAACACCCTGCGCCGCTGGGTATGCCGCGGACTCATCACCAGCCGCCTCGACGAGCGCGGTGAGACCTTCCGCGTCGCAGACCTCCGCAGCTTCCCGAAGCCGCTCACCGTGTTCGGAGGTGAGCGCTGATGGGCATCATCAGGTACCCCGGCGGAAAGGACCGCCACCTCCGATTCCTCCGCCCTCTCGTACACGAGCGCGCAACGCGCTCCGGAGCGATCTGCGAGCCGTTCGCCGGGATGGCGGCGGTTACCCTCGATGTCCTCAAGCACGGACTCGTTGAGCATTACTGGATCAACGACTTCGACCCGTCGGTCGCAGCCTTCTGGACGACCGTGCGGGACGAGCCAGAAGCTCTGATCTTGGCGATCGGGAACTACACCCCGACGGTGGACGACTTCTACGAGTTCAAGTCCGACCCCGGCACCGGAACCTTCGAGCGCGCATTCCGCAAGGTGGTCATCCAGCAGGTGTCGTACTCCGGTCTCGGCGCGAAGGCTGGTGGACCTCTCGGCGGACGCGATCAGAAGAGTGCCTACACCGTGGACTGCCGCTGGCGTCCAGAGCGCCTGGCGAAAGGCATCCGCACCGCGAGCGCGCTCCTCAACTCCGTGCCTGGCGTAATCTCGTCGGACTCGTTCGAGGACATGCTGCCGCCCGCCCTCGACGTCGGGGACACCGTCTACCTCGACCCGCCGTACGTCGCGGCTGGTCCGGACCTCTACGTCCACGGGTCGATCAATCACGAGGCGCTGGCGAGCATCCTACGCGAGTCCGCGAATGAGGACTGGGTTCTCAGTTACGACTTCGCACCCGAAGTGCAGTCGATGTACTCCTGGGCCGACGTCGAGCCCGTCTCGGTAGCCAGCGGGGTAGCCAACGGCAAGGTCACAGACGCGCTGATCCTCCCGAGAGTGGGGGTGCTCGTATGACCGCGCCGATCGTCGTCAACCAGCAATCCGCCGCCGCGATGCTCTCTGTCTCGACGAAGACGGTGAAGCGCTGGACGGATAACGGAACGATCCCATCGGTGACCCTCGGCGGGCTTGTCCGCTACCGCGTCGCCGACCTCGAATCTCTCGTCGCATCCGCGTCGAGCAACCAGGGCTGAGCAGCCCAACACACAAAGGAAACATAGAAATGAAGAGCAGCAGCTTCGACGAGATCGTCTCAGAGATTGAACTCCGCGATCCGCGCGAGTGGGTCCGCAGCCGGTTCGGTAAGTACACCCCGATCCTCCCGGTGACCCCAGTGCTCGGACGAGGGGACACCTACCTCGCCGAGATCGCCCACCCCGGCTTCGCCTACGCAGTCGCGCAGTCCGGTACGCGGGCCTACAGGAACGTCGAGACGGGCGAAGTGCTCGTCGGCGGTCGCGTCCCGAACATCGTCCCGGTTCTCGATGCGGACGGCGAGGTCACCGAGGTTCGTCTGGTGCTGAACGGACGCGAGACCCGCCTCACCGAGTTCGACGGTGAGATCACCGACTCCTACGAGCCCGACGGCGAGAGCCGCGAGCGCACCCTGCACGCCTGACGACCGCCCGCCGACCCCTCACAGTCCGGGCGGCGGGCACGACCTCACACACGAGGCAGACCCAGATAAAGAAAATGGACACCATGTCAAAACGAATCTCTCGCGTTCGCCACGTCTTCCTGGTGCCGGAGGAAGACCTCAATGTCTTCCTGTCAGCCACCCCGACGGATCGAGCAGCAGGCATTGCCATCGAGCGGTTGTCCGCCATCGCGTCAACGCCGGGACGCCGAAGCCGCCGCGAGCGCGCGCTCATCGAGGTGTACACCGACGTCGCCAACAACGGAAACGGCTGGCACGTCTGGAATGCGATCCGCGACTACGCGCAACTGCTGGACCAGTGGCGTGGAGAGAACTGACGGACGCCGACCATGATGACCAAAAGGAGCCGTTTCATGACAGCACTCATCGTCTTCACCGACAAGTCGTTCCCTCGCGACAGCAGCGGGGAACCCGACCTGCTCCGCGCGGCAGACTATATCGCCGAGCGCGGTGGCGGGGACGCGGCTGTGGTCTTGATCGCCGACAACTACCCCGGTCTCCGGGATGAAGCTCTGCTCGACGCGACGTCCGGGTACGAGCGAATCTACCTGAGCACTACTCGCCAGATGAACAACTCGTACGAGGTCGCCCTCTCGCTCTGGCTCCACCGCCGGGGCTTTGAGCCAGCCGAGGTCATCTTTTATGGGAAGGGGCTATGGGCATGAGCGAAGAGAAGAAGCCTAAGCCGAAGAAGCGTCGCGCTCGCGGAACCGGCGGCGCGTACCAGGTAGCTCGCGGAAAGTGGCGAGCGTTCAAGGAGTTACCTAACGAGGATGGATCGAAGAGCCGTCGCTGGGTCAGCGGTACGTCACGGGCCGACGTCGAAGCGAAGCTCGAACTGCTCGTGCCGGTCGATTGGGCTGCGGTGCGCGCGGCGGAAGACGAAGCCGCGGCGATCGCAGAGCAGGAGGATCGTGAGCGCCGTCGTCGTGAGTTCGAGACCGTCGATGCTGCGGCGACTCAGTACATCGCCAGCGCCGGGAAGCTCAGCGTCAAAACGCGCTCGCAGTACGAGTGGCTGCGCAACCGGCACCTGGGCGATCTCGCATCGATGCACGCATCCGAGGTGACGGTCTCTGACATACAGCGCCGGTACCAGGAGATGCGCGACGCCGGGCTGAGCGACAGTGCGGTGTCCGCATTGCACGCCCTCCTCAAGAAGAGCTTCGACATCGCGAAGCCATACGCTATGCACAACCCGGCCAGAGATGTCTCCCTGCCCAAGAAGGAGGTCCGGCGAAACGATCAGGGGGTAGACGACGAAGGACTCGTGAGGCTCCAGGAGGCACTGACCGACGATCCTCTCCGCGCATCGTGGGAGCTTGCGCTCCGACTCGGCATCCGACCCAGCGAGCGTCTGGGGCTCACCTGGGATCGTATTGATCTCGATGGTGGACGCCTCCACATCCGAGGGCAGCAGCAGCGCGTCGCTCTGAAACTCGACGACGGAAAGCCGCTCGGTGATGTGTACTTGCCGTGGCCGAAGACGGCGCGCGGAGATCGTGTCATCGGTCTTCCTGACGACATCGCGGAACTGCTCCGCACCTACTACAAGGACACTCGACAGGAGGTGTACGACCGGGATGTCGCGGGGGAGTTCGAAGCGCAGCAGCAGCGTCAGCGCGAGCGAATCGATCGAGCGGTACGGTCCGGCATCGTTCCGGGCGGCGCGAAGAACACCCCTCACCCGCTGCCCGACAACCTCGTGTTCCTCCGCCCACCCGGACCCCGACGGGAGATCGTCGGCGCTCCTCTCGACCACTCATCGGACCAGCGTCTGTGGAAGGCACTAGTCAAGCGGGCGGGTCTGCCCGAGATGGCTAGATACGGCGCTCGTCACGGCGTCGCGACCAGAGCGTTCCAGAGGATCGGCACGGGGGAGGGGTCGGCTCTAAAGGTCTCCGAAATCCTCGGACACCACAGCCCAGCGTTCACACTCCGCACCTACGTCGGAGCCCTCGACAGCATCACCGACGAGTTCGGCAAGACTCTGTAACGACGACTCACAAAGCCCCCGGTTCGCGCCGGGGGCTTTGTCGTGCACAAAGCGACTTACAGTGCGGTCTAACCGCAGCTTCACGACGACCCTAAGTCGGTGGTCATCCTAGGGGTGACCACCGACATTTCCCCGGCCCTCCCGCGGAATCCTGCGGCTTGTCCCCTCCAGTCCGCCTCAGTCACGATCACGATCTGACTGTAAATCAGCCTGCATCGCATTCGGGGGTTCGAATCCCTCACTTGCCACCACGACAAAAAGCCCCGCATCTGATGCGGGGCTTTTGCGTTGCCTCGGAGGATCTGTTCGTAGACTGGGGCGATGCGTGCGCTCACCGAGACCGATGTCCGGGCATCCTTCGTCAATGCGACGGAGGAGGAGCTCGAGACGATGGAGATGCCGCACGATTTCTTCTTCATCGACTGGGACTTCCGCGACTTCTTCGCCTGGCGGGATCCCGTCTTCGGCAAGCGCGGGTATGTGATCGTCGAGACGGCGGCGAGGGCCGTCGGAATCGTGCTGCGTGCGAGCGAGTCGGGCCGCGCACAGGCGGGTATGTGCAACATCTGCCGCACGATGCAGCCGGGCGCGCAGGTCGCGCTGTTCACCGCGCGTCGCGCCGACAGTGCGGGGAGTCGCGGCGACAGCATCGGAACGCACATGTGCGTCGATCTGTCCTGCCACGACAACGTGCGCCTCGCGCCGCCGCTGGCCCCGAATGAGATCCGGCCCGCGGGCCAGGTCGACATGCGCCTGGACGGCACGCGCCGCCGTATGGAGGCTTTTGTCGCCCGCGTACAGGAGAACCCCGACGTCGCGGACTGAAGCTGGTCTCCGGCGACAGCAGTCATGCTCGATGGCGGAGACGACCGCTTAGGCTGACCGGGTCTGCCCCGCTTCGAAGGAGATGCCATGAGCGAGCCCATCCTGCTGTCCGTCGACGATCACGTCGCACGCCTGACGCTGAATCGTCCGGCCCGGCTCAACGCGTTCAACGCCGATCTGGCCCGGGCATGGCGGGATGCGACGGTCGAGGCGACCTCGCGCGATGATGTGCACGCGATCGTGATCGACGCAGCGGGGCCCTCGTTCTGCGCGGGTGGTGATGTCGTCGAGATGGCGACGACGATGCAATCCGGAAGCCAGCTCACCGAGCTGGCCGGCGTCATCAACGCCGGCATCCGTGCTCTCACCGAATCGGCGATCCCTGTTGTGGCGGCCGCCCACGGCACGACGGTGGGCGGGGGACTGGGCATTCTGCTCTGCTCGGACTACGCGGTGGTCGGTTCGCGCTCGCATCTCGGAAGCCTCTACGCCAACATCGGGCTCACCCCCGACCTGTCGGTATCCGCGCACCTCGCGGCGGCCATCGGCGAGCGGCGCGCACTGCAGCTCGTCCTGCAGGATCGTCTCCTCACGGCGCAGGAGGCTCGGGACTGGGGGCTCGTCGCCGAGGCCGTCGAGGGGGCGGATGCCGGGGCTGAAGCGGATCTCGTCCGAGCCCGCGCCGCGGAGATCGCCCGGTTCTGGTGCGAGGGCGCCGCGGGCGCCTATGGGCAGGCGAAGCGCCTGATCCGTTCCCGCCCGGCCCGAAGCTTCACCGAGCAGCTCGCGGAAGAGGCGCACTCGATCGGTGCGGCCTTCGAGACGCCGGATGCGCGGGCCCGGGTGACGGCATTCGCCGCGGCATCCGCGAAGAAGAAGGCTGAGTGACGAGTTGTTCACAACCGGAACGGCCCACGGCCAGAGGGCGGTGGCTCGTGGCAGGATGAAGGTCACCGCCCGCCGATGAGGAGAAGACCATGGCTGACAGCACGACGCGGCAACCAGAGGGCGCGAACACCTCTCTGCTCATCCGAGGGGCCATCTGGATCGCGATCGGGGCGCTGATCGCCGCAGCGATCGTCTGCGTGGTGTGGGTGCTCGTCGATAACCAGGACGGCATCATCGGCCGGGCGTTCCTCACGATCCTGCTCTTCGTCGCCTTCGCGGGCATCGCCATCCTCGAGGCGGGTCTGTCGAGCAAGCGCCCTGACTGGCTCGCGCTGGCGAGCATGATCACCTGGATCATCGCCCTTCTCGTGGGCGCAGTGAAGATCTGGATGCCGATTCAGTGGTTCGAGGGCGCGGTCGGCTTCACCCGATTCTTCTTCCTACTCCTCGTCGTCGCGATCCTGCAGCTGGCACTGCTGCACGTGCGGCTGTTCACAACCGCGGCGCAGCGCTATGTGACGCTGTTCACCCAGGTCATCCAGTACGTGACGATCGGGCTGCTCATGATCCTCGCGGTGATGCTGATCATCCCGCTCACCTTCACGAGGCTGTTCGAGTACCCCGACATGTACTGGCGGATCGTCGTCGCCCTCGCGATCCTCGTCGCGGTCGGAACCACGCTGATCCCGTTGCTGAACGCGCTGTTCGCACCCAAGCGCCCGTCGGGGTCCATCGGACTGCCGAACCACAGTGCCCCCGCGCCTCAGAGCTTCGCCGGGCAGGGCTATGCACAGCCCGCAGTCATCGAGCAGCCGGTGAACGCGTGGCCAACCTACGCCGATGGCGTCACGCCGTTGCCGGTGCTTCCCGACGGCACCCCGGATGTCAGTGCCTACTACACGGGCTACCCGACGCCCCAGTACTACGGCAACGCGCAGTCCCCTGCGGCTCAGCCGCAGCACCCGGCTCCGGTAGCCGCGGATCCCGTTACCGAACCGCCTGCTCCTCCTGCGCAGACTTCGGCCCCCGGCTCGTTCCCCCCTCCTCCGCCGGCACCGCAGTGAGCGCCGTGGAATACGACGGCGAGCAGCTGCGACTGCTCGCCGCGGATATCGCGCGCGAAGCCGGAGACCTGGCCCGCCGTCGTCGCGCGGAGGGAGTCGCCCTCGCGGCGACGAAGTCGACGGTCGCCGACATCGTCACCGAGGCCGACCGCGAGGTCGAGGCATTGATCCGCTCGCGTCTGGCTGCGGAGCGTCCCGGCGATGGCTTCCTCGGCGAGGAATCGGGAGAAGCCCGCAGCAGCACGGGGGTCACCTGGGTCGTCGACCCGATCGATGGAACCGTGAACTACGCCTACGGGCTCGGTGCTTACAACGTGAGCATCGCTGCCGTGCAGGGCGAACCGCATCCCGACCGGTGGACGGCCCTCGCCGCCGCTGTATGCGCCCCGGCATGGGGAGAGCTGTTCACCGCCGCTCGCGGCGGCGGCTCCTGGCTCGACGGCTCACGGCTCGCCGTCACCCAGGAGACAGCGGCGGGGGCCCTGCTCGCAACGGGCTTCGGCTACGACCCGAGCACGCATGACCCGGATCTCGCCGTGGTGCGCCGTGTCATGCCCCTGGCGCGCGATCTGCGCCGAATGGGGTCTGCGGCGCTGGATCTCGCCTATGTGGCCGCCGGTCGGCTCGACGGCTATTTCGAGCGCGGCCTCCAGCCGTGGGATCACGCCGCCGGCGCTCTGCTCGTGACCGAAGCGGGCGGCCGCGTGCAGCGCTTCGACACCGAGTCTGCGCGACCGATGCTGGTAGCGGCCGGCCCCGAACTCTTCTCACGACTTTCTGCGATTGTGGACAACCACAATTGAGGGTCCGCACATGGCATTCCCAGGAGCAGCCCGGTAGTGTATTTACCTGATCGTTACTTTCGCTGCCCGAACAGCGAACTCCCTTCATGCTGACGAACGACGAGAGATCCGTTTTGCCCTTCGACTCCTCCATGGCTGAGCCTGTGCCCACACGCCGCTCCAGCCGTCGCGCGACCGCGGCTTCCGCGAACCCGACAGGTATCGAAACCGGCTCCGTCGAAGCTCCGCGTGCACCGCTGTCCCGCCGTGAGATGCGCGAGCTGCAGCACGCCGCAGAGCTCGCTGAGCAGCGCACCGCAGCCGCGCTCGCCGCGCAGCAGGCGCCCACCGCGCCCCGAGAGCCCGTCTCGGTCGTCCACGATGTCGCTCAGACGGTTGTGCGTGCGGCAGAGGTTGCTTTCGAGGTCGCAGCGCAGACCGCGCCCGCTCCGGCTCGTGTTGAGACCGTGCCCGCGACAGCAGCCCTGCCGGCCCTCGTCGATGCCGGGTACGAGCCGATGCCCGTCGTCTCGCCTGAAGATTACGGTTCTGTTCTCGTCGAGCCCGCACCGGTGCGCACAGCAGTCGCAGAAGATGCGTTCGTCGCAGCATCCCGTGCCTTCGGCACGGTCGAAGCCGACACGTCGATCTTCTCCGTCGCGAACATGCCGGTCGCACCCGAGGCTCCCCTCGACGAAGAAGAGCGCCCGACCACCCGCGTCGCACTGCGACGCCGCTTGCTGACCCTTGGCGCGACCGTCGGAGTCATGGGCGTCGCCGGCCTCCTCGCCGTATCGATGACGCTTCCCGCTGAGGCCGTGGCAGCCGCTCAGGGTGCACAGCCGGCATCAGCGATGTCGTTGATCACGAATTCCGACGGCACCACGTCGGCGATGTCCGAGGATGAGATTCAGGCGTTCGTCGCCTCGTCCGACCTGCAGAACGACGCCATCCAGCGCTCTGAGGACTTCTCCTCCGAGTCTCTGATCGATCTGGCCGCCGAGCAGGGCATCGCGTTCTCGGATGACCTGTACACGAACGACCCCGATGCGGCCATCCAGTGGCCGTTCAAGGTGGGCGTCGCGATGAGCTCCCCGTACGGAGCCCGTTGGGGCCGCATGCACGAGGGGATCGACCTCGTGCCCGGCGACGGCGCTCCCATTCAGGCGATCGCCGATGGAACGGTTCGCATCGCGACCGAGTCCGGCGGCAACTACGGTGTGACCGTCTACGTCGACCACATTATCGACGGTCAGCTCGTCACGAGCCACTACTCGCACATGCAGTACGGCTCGCTGCGCGTCAGCGCAGGGCAGACGGTCAAGGTCGGCGACATCGTCGGGCTCACCGGAAACACGGGCCGTTCCTACGGTTCGCACCTGCACTTCGAGATCATCATCAATGGTTCGACCATCGATCCGTTGCCCTGGATGCAGAAAAACGCCGGGAGATACGACTACTAGCCGTCTCGTTTTTGAGAATCCGAAAGTTGTTGGTATTCTCGTATAGTTGCCTCGCGGGGCAACAGCGCCCCGATAGCTCAGTGGCAGAGCACTTCCATGGTAAGGAAGGGGTCGTCAGTTCAATCCTGACTCGGGGCTCGCAGCATTCACTTTTTCAGGTGAATCGTCTTGCGGCAGGGTAGCTCAGTTGGTGAGAGCGCACGACTCATAATCGTGAGGTCGCGGGTTCAAGCCCCGCTCCTGCTACAGATGAAAACCCCCGGGATTCCGGGGGTTTTGTCGTATCCGGCGATCGATTTCTCCCACTACGCGAGGTGAAACGCGACGCTTTGGGCCGGTTTGGGGCCGGTTGGCGTGCAATTTGGGGTGTCATTCCTGACCAAGATCGACACCGTACTCGCGAGCCAGCTCATCGAGGGATGTGCTTTCGCCTGCTGCGGATCGTTCGCGAACGAGCGCGGCGATCTTTTCCTCTTCGCGGTGCAGATCATCGAGCCAGGCATCGATCAGTTCGAACTGGATCGGTGCGAAGCCGAAGGCATCGACTCCGACATGAAACTCATGTGAACCGTGCGGACCGAAGTCGTGCTCATGCGTGTGCCCGTGGAGGAGCGGAATCCCCGTGTTGTCGGGGCGGTGGGTACTGTGGCGCTCGACGCCGGTGGTGTCGCCCGCGTAAGGGTAGTGGCACGCGAGGAGTCGGATACCGTGGCGGGTGCCGTCAAGAATCTCCGGGAGCACCGTCCAACCGGCATCTTCGTAGATGGGGCGGAACCGTTCGATCGCGCGCTTGGATTGCGTAGCAGGGGAGACGCGGTCGTGATTGCCGGGGACGAGGAGCCGCGTGCCGTTCAGCTGCGCCGTGAGCGCGACACTGTCATCGATCGGACCCAGTGCGAGATCACCGAGGTGCAGCACAACATCGTCGGGCTTCACGAGCGCGTTCCAGCGTTCGATCATGACAGCGTTCATTTCATCGACCGAGGCGAACGGGCGACCGGCGAGTTCGCTGATCCGTGCGTGTCCGAAATGGTGATCGCTCGTCACGAAGTCAATGGCGTCGAAGTCGAAGGCTTCATCGGTCTCCATGCTCGACTCCGTTCACGTCGTCCTGGCTCTGCTCGTCAACAAGCATCGCATCTGAATCGACGTTGGGGCGTGAGGAACGGATCGGTGACAGGTTGGGTTTAGGCCGCGAGGGTGAGCGGCTCGGTTAGTTTCGCCTCGAACT
>NZ_JBSJZH010000040.1:0-4815 GCF_054798215.1 Microbacterium sp. GXF6406
TGCGCAGCTACCGCGCCGCCGTCAGCCTCGCCGCCACGCTGATCTGGATCAAATCAGACTTGATCAACACGGCCTAGCATGGTGCGCAGCACTATGGACTCATGCGCGCCGAGCTCGAAGCGTCCGGACGTCGATCCCGCACCGCGTCGTGTACGAGGATCCTCAGCGCGTCGCCGGCGTGGTGGTCGCCTGGACTGACCGGGCGGTGCTCACTGGCAGAGGATTCCGACCAGGCTTAATCGAGGTACTGCATCGCCCGAGTGTTGGCGGCATCGTGCCCGACCCGTCGGCTTGTGGGATAGCCGCGTTTCCGGAAATCCGGTACCCGTTCGTTCTGCAGCCGCCACATTCGCGTGTACGCGCCGTCCTGGGCAAGGAGTTCGTCGTGGGTTCCTGTTTCGATGATCCGGCCGTTGTCGAGGACGAAGATCGCGTCGCAACCCGAGATCGTGGCGAGGCGGTGCGCGATGAAGATCGCCGTGGCGTCTCCGACGTGGTCGTAGATCGCCTGCATGACCTCGGCCTCGCTCGCTGGGTCGAGGTCGCTGGTGACCTCGTCGAAGATGTACAGGTTTGCCTGCTTCATCAGCACTCGCGCGAGGGCGATTCGTCGACGCTCTCCTCCGGAGAGTCCCATGCCGCCCTCGTCGAGCACCGTTGCGGCGCTTTGCGGGAGTCGCGCCACCACGTCCGCCATTCCGCACTTGCGGAGAGCCGCGTAGGCCTCGGCGTCGCTCGCGTCAGGATTTGACATCTTGACGTTCTCGAGCAAGCTTCGTGCGTACAGCTGCACGTTTTGCGGGCAGTACCCGATTGCGCGACGGATGTCCTTCGGGTCGAGGTCGGCGACGTTCACCGACCCGAAGCTGACGACTCCGCGATCCGGATCGTGCACCTTGAGCAGCATCCGCGCGATCGTGGATTTGCCGCTTCCGCTCGCCCCGACGAACGCGACCTTGGCGCCCGGCGCGACGTGGAACGACAGGTCACGGAGCGTGGGCTCTCGCAACGAGTATCCGAACGACACCTCCTCGAAGGTGACCTCGCCGGTCGTGGCGACGCTTCCGCGCAGCTCGTCGGACATGTCGGGCTCGGGTTCGTAGTCGAGGATTTCGCCCACGCGTCGGAGCGCGAGAGCAGCCTCCTGCCAGCTCAGTTGAAGGCCGATCAGGCGGGTGACGGGATCGACGAAAAAGTTCGCCAGTGCGATGAAGGCCATCAGCGTGCCGATCGTCATGTCCCCCTCCAGGATCCGGGAGGTGCCCAGCACGAGCAGCACCAGACCCACGAACGCCTGCGCCAGGCTCATGATCGACGATTGTGCGTTATCCAGCATCCCCTCCCTGAAGGAGATGCGCAGGCTTCGTACGTACTCGCGCTCGAGCCCCTCCATCTCACGCTTCTCGTTTGCCTCGAACTTCACCCCTTCGACCCCCTTGAGACCGTCGATGATGCGGGAGTTGAGCACGGACGCCTGCGCCATCTGCTTCTGGTTGACGTTCCGGAACGGGATGCGGAACGACAGGATCAGGGCGATGGCGACCATCACGAACACGACGATCACGAAGAAGAGCGTCTGGTCGAGCGTGTACAGCACGACGCCGGCGATCACCGCCATCACCACGTCCATCACAACGGTGAGCGCCACCCCGGTCAGGACGTTCTTGATCGTCATCGCGTCGCCGAACCGGGTGAGGATGTCGCCCACCGGTCGGCTGGCGAAGAAGCGCAACGGGAGGCCGTAGATGTGCTGGAAGAACCCCAGAATCAGCGGCAGATCGATGCGTTGCGACAGGTGCAGCACGATCCACTGGCGCACGAACTGCAGCAGGTTCTGCACGACGTACACGGCCGCGAACAGGAGAAAGACGGGCAGGAGGAGGCTCTCGAGGCTGTAAGGCACCACCTCGTCGAAGAGCACCTTCGTGACCATCGACCCGGCGATGCCGAGGATGGTGAGGATGAGCGATGCGAGCACCGCCCAGACGAACAGACCCATCTGGGGCGTGAGCAGGCGGAGGAAGCGCGCCAGGTTCCCCTGTTGCGCTCCGCTGTCTTGCACGAACTGCGATCCGGGGGCGAGGAGCACGAGGACACCCGAGAAGTCTCGGAGGAACGCGTCGTGCGATATCCACCTCACCCGTTCGGCTGCCGGGTCGCCGATTTTGATCTTCGTGCGCCCCACTTTGTGCACCACGACGAAATGGTTAGCTCCTCCCGAGAGGCTCAGATGCGCGATCGCCGGCAGCGTGAACCTCGACGTCAGCGCCTGCTTCTCAATGCGCACCGCGGACGTCTCGAACCCGAGCGCCTCGGCGCCAGTGACGAGCCCCCGGATCGTCGTGCCCTTGATCCCCGTACCCAGCGCGTCGCGGAGCTGCGTGATGGAGGTGCGTCGTCTATAGGCCGATGCGACGGAGGCGAGGCACGCCGCGGCGCAGTCGGACTGGTCGAGCTGTCGGACGTGCGAGGTTCTAGGCATTGCTGATCCTGTCGGTTCGTGCCGTGCGCGTGTCGGACGCGCGTCACTTGATGCCGATGAGATGGAGAAAGTAGTCGAAGTAGGTCATTTCGCTATATGTGAGCGAGACGTCAACGGCGGTACCGTTGACGAGTTCGTGCTTGCCTTCGCTTTGGCTCTCGATGTAAGGATGTTCCAGTTCGATCTCCGCCACGAAGAAGCTTGTCCCGGAGGGGGATTCTCCTGTCCCGTCGCTGACGGTTGTGACGTCGGAATCGATGGCGACGACCCTGCCATCGGCGCTCCCGTAATCCGTGGCCGGGAGCCCGGAAACGGTCACTCGCGCGGTATCGCCGATCTCGACGAACTGCCGGTCCGGCACGGACAGGTAGGCGTCGAGGCTGATCCCGTTCGCGGTGGATGAGATCGTGCCGATCGGCGTCCCCGCCGAGATGACGCTTCCCGGGGTGACCCGCGAGTCCAGGTACACCTCGCCCGCCTGACCGGCGGTCACCGTGTATGCCGACCGTCCGGTCTCGAGGCCTCGAAGGCGGATGTCGATCTCGTTGATCTGGGTGCGCAGGTCGGTCTCGAGCTTCGTGGATTCGACGAGAGCGCTCTTGTCGATCTCAGCCATCTCCAGACGATTGCCCTTGATGGCGTTGTCGATCTCGACGGTCGAGTACCCCTGCGCTTCGAGACTCGGTCGGTCGACCCTCAACTGAGCCTTCTTGTTCTGCAGGGTCTCGTACAGATAGCCGAAATGCGCCTCGGCCGGATCCCCCGTGTCGAACGTGTTCGCACCGTTCGTGACGGCCACGGTGAAGCGCGCCTGGAGGTCGGCCTGCGCGACGAGTGAGTCCCGCTGCGCCTGTAGGGTCTGCAACTCCACGGCCAGGTCAGTACTCTCGATCGTCAGCACGGGGACGCCGGCCTCCACGTCCGATCCGTTCGGAGCCTGTACCTCCGACACCCGGCCCGACACACTGCTAACTATCGGCGAATGCTCCGCCCCTTGAATCGCTCCCGCCGCGGTGACCACGCTCGGCCGCACAGTATTGAGCGACCACACAATCGTCGTCGCGAGGATGACGAGGACGAGACCGATGACGAGGAACCCGAAAACCGGCGGACGCTTCTCGTAGAGCAGCCGACTGTCCGTGAGCTGGTCAAGCGAGACAACCCTCACGAGCGCGTCGCCGGAGTGGACGCGAAAACGTCGACCGTGACATGAAGGTCGGCCTGCTCGACGAACACGAGGTGGAACTCTCCCGTCAGATCGATCTCCCTCTCGTAGGCGTAGACCTCGATGGCGCTATACACGATTCCAAAGTCGGCGGCCTCGCCCTCGAAACGCGCAAACACGCAAAGTGGCAGTGCCTGCTCCTCACTGCTCGTGAATCCAGCGATGGCCGTCGGGCGCTCGCGAGTCTGCCGAAGCAGGAAGTGCCTGGGCCCCTTGGCAGTGAGGTGAGTGTGTTGAATGAGCGGCCCGCTGGGAACGAGCCCGGCGTGGCGCATCGCTCTGGTGAGCGACGAGCCGATGGTTGGAACATCCTCGAGACGTCCCGCAGGGATCTCGGCTCGAACCGAGGACGCAAGCGACAAGCTCCGTGGATACTGGAGAGAGATCGGTTCCTTCATGACATGCGAATCTGGCGGCGGCCCCGGAGAATCGAGGCAGCCACCAGAGAATCCTTTCCCTTAGCTCATCGAATAGAACTTGTTCTCGAAACCGAGCATCACAGTCGCGCCCAGAGCCGTGCCGGCCAGTCCAATCGAGCTCGATAGTCCGACAACGGCACTGCGAACCTGCCACTTGATCTGCTGGTAATAGGAGTTGCGAAGACCGGCGTAGTACGCGCGCTCTCCCGCCACCTGACCCGCAGCGTACGTGGCACCAAACGTGCCGATCGCCGTGCCGACGATGGCGGTCACTGCGCCAATCGTAATGCCACCATCAATCTCATCGAGTTCCTCATCGAACAGGTCGAGGTACTCCGAAGGACGTTCAAGAACTGCAGTCATTGCTTGCCTACTTCCATGAAGGTTGGTAATTTTTTTCCTCAGGAAGCGCTCTGGTTTTGTTGGAGACTCCTGACCTTGGAAACGAGGATGGGGTTATGCCGAAAGAGCAGACATCAGGGAAGCCGACGACGCGTCGGTATTCGACAGAGGAGAAAGCTGCTGCGGTCCGGATGGTGCGGACGTTGCGTGCAGAGCTCGGGACCGATCACGGGACGGTGCAGCGTGTGGCGTTGCAGCTCGGATACGGGATCGAGTCCGTGCGGATGTGGGTCAAGCAAGCAGATATTGACGGCGGTCACGTCGCTGGGGTGACCACTGCCGAAGCT
>NZ_JBSJZH010000041.1:0-4606 GCF_054798215.1 Microbacterium sp. GXF6406
TGACGAACTATGTTGCCAGATCGCTACTCGAAGCCGGAGGATTCAGACCCCACCTACACCCTCGATTGCGATGAGCCCCTTTAGAGAGCTGGCGTTCTGCAGCAAAGATCGAACCTCACCGAGGGCGTTCGATCGGCATCACATGAGGCAGGAAGTGCAGTCTGCTGGATTCGAACGCCGATCTGCCGGAAATTACTCTGCGTCTGTATACCCGGTGATCGTCGGTGGAAGCTGTCATTGGAGACCATGCTGTTGAGATCCGCTCGCTGAGCTTCGGAGCGGCCGTTGATGGAGTCCCTTTGTCAGCTGATCTCTGCAACGCGATTTCGCGTGCAATCTCAATCTCGCCCAGGTGTGGTCGAGCTCACCTGCCGGTTCCTCCGACTGGCAGATGAGCTCGACCACCATGCCCTAGTACAGGCTTTCCGGGGTCTGAGGGCAGTTCTTCTCAAGCGTGGCATACGTTGCTGGATCAGGCCGAACCTCTTCGTAAGGGGACCATGCCCCTCCCGTCTCAAGGAAGACCTCCCAGCTGGGTGGGGTTACAACGACGCTAGCGCCGTTGGCCTCGAGACAATCGATCAGTTCATCTGACCGGTACTTGTAAAGAGACTCCAGCTGATCTTCTGTCAAGGGCTCCATGTACTTCTGGGCAACCGGATAGCTCATTTCGCATACATACTGAGCGAGTCTGAACGACTTTGCGAGACTTTCGTCGGAGACGGCACTGAAATCGACCCCCTCGCCGTCAGGTGTCTTCGTGACGCTATACCCTGCCGTGTTGAGACACGCAACTAACGTATCCGCCCAATCATTAAGATCGATCACTCGGACTACCTCAACTGAGGGAGGGTTATCGATGCCAAGCTGCGTCGCCAACTCAACTGACGATTTTTCCAAATAGTCATCGCTTACCGCCGACCCGGTCGGATCGGCAGAAAACGGTTTCTCTGTTGATGCACCAGAGCTGCACCCACAGATTGAACCGATTACGAGCAATGTAGCTAGCGGGAGGACCGCACGAACTTTACGTTTCATTCGTGTGGATTTCTGAGTAATGGGAGGCTATGAACGGCACCAAGCGGGCGCTCCATCTACATCACCATTTACGGTGTAAACATCGTACTGAATAGTCGATGTGGTCGGGTAGGTGGTGCGCCACTTGTAGGTGGAGCCATTCGACCACCTTGCCTCGGACCATGCGTATCCGGTACCCTTCCGCCACTGATGGATCGCCGTGCCCTTCGCGTGTGACTGGAAGGTGTCATATGGTGCTGTCCCCGATGATGAGCACGACCAGGAGTTACCGGTGATTGACGAGAAGGCATTCGCTGCTGTCGCTGGCAGGATTGCCAGCACGCCACAGAGTAAGCCAGCTGTGATGAAACCGGTCTTTTTCTTCATCTTGTCCCCTTTTACGTGAGTCGAATGATTCACAAGGTATCCCAAGCAGACACTCAGCGGAACCAGTTCGGTAATAATCCGCCCGTGGAGCAATGGGGACCTGCACCGGTCCCCATCACCGATCCATGTACGTGTGATGATGACACGTGTGATGACACTCAACGTAGCTCGTAAGCCGGCTATCACTGTGGTTGCAGTGGTCGCGGCGCTTGCGCTGGGGGCCGGGACTGTATGGGCGGCGTTAACCGCATTACGTCCGGCCGAAGACCCGTCGGAGCCGCTCCCGTATACATATGTTGCCGTCGCCGACGGGGCGGTAGGTTCAGAGATGTCCCTGAGCGCTGTCGCTGAGTGGAAGCTTGCCCCTGTGGGTGACAATCGTGCCGAAGGCGTGGTGACGAGCATCGAGACCTCGGCTGGTGCCGAGGTACGACAGGGCTCTGTGCTGTATTCGGTAGATTTGCGTCCGGTCGTGGTCGCCGAGGGTGCAGTACCAGCATTCCGCTCGATCGGGGAGGGGACGACGGGACCTGACGTCGAGCAACTCCAACAGATGCTTGCCGACCTTGGGTTCTACAACAACGCAATAGACGGCGAGGCAGGGTCCGGCACGGTAGCCGCGATCAAAGCGTGGCAGAAGTCGTTAGACCTGGATCAAAGCGGCATTGTCGAAGCTAGCGATGTGGTCTTCGTTCCGACCATCCCAACTCGCGTGGCGCTAGACAGCAAAGTGGTCTTCCGCGGCGCATCGCTTGGCGGTGGAGAACCAGTAGTGCTGGGACTGTCGACAGTGCCGATCTTCACGGTTCCGGTTACGGATGCGCAGGCGGCGATGATACCGACTGGTTCGCGGGTGGAAATTACGAGCCCGAATGGTGCTGTGTGGGAAGGATTCACAGCCGAACAGGTGCGTGACGCGGAGACGCAGACGCTGGCGCTAACCCTGATGGGCGCAGAGGGTGCAGTGATCTGTGCAGAAGCATGTGCAGAGATTCCTGTAGGACAGCAGACGCTATTGCCATCTCGGATCATCACAACAGACGAAGTGATTGGCTTGGTCGTGCCGTCGGCAGCATTGATCACTACTGCGGACGGGCAGATCGCCGTAGTTGATGAAGAAAGCCGACGTATCCCGGTCGTGGTGATCGCATCGGCGCGCGGAATGTCGGTCATAGAGGGAGTCGACCGAGGTACACACGTTCGGGTACCCGCGAAAGAAGACGGACAGGCAGGATGATGATGCCGATCGTCGATTGCCCCCCGTCGGACGCGGACACTGATTTCGTTCTAGAAGCACGTGAACTGGTGTTCGAGTACGTGCCTGGAACACCAGTGTTGGATGGCTGGTCAGCGGGGTTCCCGTCCGGATCAATGACAGCGCTGACTGGTCCATCAGGGCGTGGAAAGTCGACAGTGCTGTATCTACTCGGGTTGATGTTACGACCCACGATTGGAGAGGTTCTTGTTGATGGGATTCCGGTATCAACGCTACGTGACGCGACACGTGCTCGGCTACGGGCCGAGCAGTTCGGTTTTGTGTTCCAGGATGCGGCGCTAGACACGACACGGACCGTCCTTGACAACGTTACCGAGACAGCACTGTATAGAGGAGAACCACGGAATAAAGCACGCGCATTGGAACTGCTCGATCAGCTCGGTGTTAAGGTCCCCCCGCATCGTAAGCCCGGTCAGGTTTCGGGTGGGCAGGCCCAGCGGATCGCCCTGTCTCGCGCACTGCTAAACCGGCCAAGGGTCCTACTCGCCGACGAACCGACCGGCAATCTAGATCCGACCACGAGCACGCTCGTGGTCAACACGCTCCGTGAGCACGCCCGATCCGGCGCTGCCGTTATCGTTGTCACGCACGCACCTGATGTCGCTGCAATATGTGATCGAGAGGTCCGCCTATGATTCTTGGTCAGATAATACGCGAGGCGGTCGTGGCAGCGCGGTCACAGCCGGTCGCATCGGTGGTCACAATCCTGACGGTAATTGGGATGATCCTGGCGGTCATGCTAACTACCGGGCGTACCGTGGGCGCTGAGGAACAGGTCCTTGGGTCGATCGATTCTGCAGGGACTCGCTCCATCACCATTCGTGCGGAAGACGGTGCTGGTGTCAACAGTGCTGTGCTCGACCGTATCCGCGACATCACTGGCATCGAATGGGCTGGTGCGTTCTCATCTGCCATCGACGCAACAAACAGCTCTGTGGTGGAGGGCACGCGCGTGCCCGTCCGCTATGCATACAGTGACAATTTTGACCACCTCGACGTACCCGCTCAGTCGCCTGTGCCCGGTGGCCTAGCTTATGCGTCTGCGGCATCGCTTGACCTGCTTGGGCTCCCAGACATCGCCGGTTCGATCACTCTCACCACGGGGGCGAGCTACGCTGTTGCGGGCCAAATCATTACCCCCGAATACCTGGCCAAGTTCGAACCACTCGTCCTTATTCCCCAGCCCATGGCAACTGGAACAGAGCGCGTCGATCTGCTTGTCGTCGTTGCTGAACGCCCTGACCTCGTCGCGCCAGTCAGCGCTGCTGTGATGTCTGTGCTCGGTGCCGACGACCCAACCAAGGTTACTGTGCAAACCAGCGAAGCACTCGCGCAATTGCGTAGCGTTATCCAAGGTCAACTCGGTGGATTCTCTCGGAACCTCGTGATCGTGATCATTGCCCTTACCGGCGCGCTTCTCGCGATTCTGCTATACGGGCTTGTCATGATGCGCCGTAAAGATTTCGGGCGCCGCCGAGCACTCGGCGCCACACGAAGCCTTATTGTCACACTCCTCCTCGCGCAGACTGCAGCCCTAACTACGGTCGGCATTCTGCTCGGGATGACCACAGCCATCATCATCCTTATTAGCACCGACGACCCCTTGCCCAGCGCCGACTTCATCGTTGCCCTCGCTGTTCTCACTCTCACCGCTACCCTCATCGCCGCACTCATTCCGGCGCTTATCGCCAGCCGCCGCGAACCTATTCGTGAACTTCGCGTGCCATAGGGAATCGTGGCCGCCGCGTCGGTAGATCCCACAAGTTCACGGTCGAATCGTGAATGCCGCATGATGCGCTTGAAGGCACAGACTCGTGCCGCACCTACGTTGGTGTGACGGGCCCTTTGAGGGCTCTTCGGACATTCGGTGGGGTCATGGGGTGAGGCCGCCGGCGGCGAGGAGCATGCGGAGCCTGTAGTTGTCGC
>NZ_JBSJZH010000042.1:0-4104 GCF_054798215.1 Microbacterium sp. GXF6406
GAACAGCCCGTCCTCGAACTCAGCGCCTAACCATCAACACCGAAGGACAGCGCTACACCACTACTCGGGACTTGACCCGGACTCGATCCCGTATCCGAGCTGCAACGCCACACGCTGCACCGTCCCGTGATCGGTCCCGAGCTCTGCACGCAACGTCCGCACCATCCGGACCGCAGCAGCTTTCTCCTCTGTCGAATACCGACGCGTCGTCGGCTTCCCTGATGTCTGCTCTTTCGGCATAACCCCATCCTCGTTTCCAAGGTCAGGAGTCTCCAACAAAACCAGAGCGCTTCAGTCAAATGTCGAAACTGATCGGCTACGCGCGAGTCTCAACGCGGCAACAGTCCACAGACCGTCAAGAAGTTGACCTACTGGCCGCGGGCGTCCGTCGTGACGACCTCTACGTTGATCACGGAGCATCTGGCGCTCGAGCATCGCGCCCCCGATTTGACCAAGCACTCGCTGCTCTTCAAGACGGCGACACTCTCGTCATCACCACTCTCGACCGCCTGGGAAGATCCACACAGAACATGCTCGCCCTGGCCGAGCTCCTACGGGATCGCGGCGCCGGCCTACGCGTCCTGAACCTCGGCGGCGGCGACGTCGATACGGCAACTCCGATCGGCTCCATGCTCTTCACCATCATGGCTGCCCTCGCCCAAATGGAACACGAAATCAAACGAGAACGCGTGCTCGACGTTGTGAGCAAACGCCGAGAGGCGGGCCTCCCCCTCGGCGGCCGGCCCCGCCGTGTCACCGATAGCCAGATCCGTAGCGCCCTTCACCTCGTGAAAAACGGGGATCCAGTCACACAGGTAGCTCGAGATCTTGGCATGTCCCGAGCCACCTTCTACCGACGAGCGCGAGAACTTGCCGACTGATCTATCTGTCACAACCGAAAGCGACATGCGCGATGAATCGGAACCCCCAGCCTGCGGCGTCGGTGCTCTCAGCGCGTCAAAAAACAGCCCGGGCATGCCCCTTCTCAGGAAGAGGGCATGCCCGGGCTGGGCAGGCGAGATCTCGTTAGCCCCCAGGCGGGCCCAGTAGTACGAGCTGCTCTTCAGACAAGAGCGAGTTGTGCTGCTTGAGCCAGCCCTCGGTATCGACGTACCACGCGCCCGTTTCGACGGCTGTGATCCACAGTTCAATTCGCTCAGTGACAGTAATCCACGGAATCGTGAAGATCCCTTCGCCCCACACAGTGCGCAACGTTGGCGAGTCAGGCGCATCAGGGTCGGTCGAGTCGATCAGGAACGGATCCTGCATGGTCGAGCAAAGCATGACGAGGTTCATTTCGTCGAACTCGATCTGCTCAAGCTCCGCCGCCGCATCGGCAGCTCCCTTCCCAGACCGAATCGCCCCGGGAAGGGGAGGAAAGCTGCCATAGGGCACAATCGTTGACGCCTGCGAGGTGCGCTGGCCGCTCGGGACCGACGTTCCACCACGCCACGCCCATACCGCACGAACGTCTTGCGAGAACCGGAACCCTGCTTCCGCTTCGATGGCGTCGAGCTCTTGCGGGGTGAGCCCGTCAGCGAAATCGTTCCGGAATCCAATGCGGTCAAGTTCAGCTTCGTAGCGCCGCAGCGCGTCGGTCACACTCGCAAACGTCATTGCTCAAAGTTGTTACATACGCGGAACGTCGGTACGGAGCCGGCTGCCGCTGGAATCGGGATCGCAAGGAAGTCCATGGCCTGGCGGTCGCGCACCTTGCAGGCGGTGACAAAGGCACCATAGTAGGTCCCCTGCGCCATGTTCTGCAGATCGTTGATGGGTTTCAGCGACACAGGTGGTGCCGCGAACTGACCGCCTTGCGCTGTCGCATTGAACGGGTACTCATCACACTGCTGATCCGAACCCTTTCCGATGCAACGCGGGTCGCTCGTGTACCAGTCTGTGCGATCCCGATTCTCGTAGTTCAGCGCTACCCATGCTGGGTTCGTGGCGAGGGCTTCGATGTCATGATCGGTCGCCTCAGGGACGTCGCGACCGCTGAGGAAGATCGGCTTGCTTACGCACTCGTTATACGGATCGGTTCCCAATCGCGCGGCCGCGACTTGCTTCAAACACTCGTCCACGGCGACGGAAACTTGTTCATCCGTCAGTCCAGCGTTTCGCAGCTTCACGGACGATACGATTGCGGTCTTCCGCCAGATCGGGCCCAGCGAATCCTGATGTGCAGGTGGCGGGGTCGGAATCTGCGTCTCCGGGGCGACCGTGTTTACCCACGGCGGCGTCGCAACAACTGTCACCCCGTTGTTGATGGAGATGAAGTCCCGAGAGATCGTTGCGATCACGGCCCGACCAGTCGGCGTCGAAGCCAGGGCGCGCAGAACACTGAGCGTCGTCGCACCCGGAGCATTCGCAGCCGCCATGCAAGCGACGGTGTGGTTTGGAAGACTCGACGTCGACCGCGGCCCCGGTACCGTCGCCGTTGCAGCACACACCTCCAACGCCGTCACCGAACCCGCAACCAGCGCGGCAGCCAATGCCGTCTCATCGATCCCCTGGGTGATGGAGCTAATGCGCACGCCCGCGGGCTGTGGCGCCTCAATTGGCTGAGGTGACGAAGCGCCCCGAACGTTCGCAGCGAGCCCATTGAACCGGCCCGTCGTGACGTAGCTGTATTCCGTCGAGCCGCGCGCGTCCCGAAGCGTCGCACGCCATTGCTTGCCCGTCCCCTCAACCCAGATGTCAACCGAGTCATTCGCTCCGGGCGTCCATCCCCATCCACGCAGGCCTGCCACCGTGACGTTCTTAAAGTTGTCGCCGTTCATCATCCCGTACGAACTCATGGCATTCACCAGGTTTCGCATACTGAGGGACGCAGCGGAGTCATAGATTGTCGATGCCTGCGCCGCCACCGGCGACACAAGCCCGACAGAGAGAGCAACCACGACACCCACCCCGACGGCAACTCTCCGCCACGCAGCGCCGAATCGTTTCAACTTCATCAAAAATCTCCTTGCGAGTAGAGGTCGTCGGAAGCGTGCCATCGATGTGCATATGACATATTCGACTCTGTGCAACAATCGGGACCGAGATCGCAGATTGACCACGCCGTTGCCCTCGACGGTTCGGTGGCCGTCGCCCCGCGACGAGCCTCGTCGACGGCGTTCCAGCATGTGCCGATCCAGGTTCTCCCAATAGGCGATCCTCAAACGGTCACTGTGCGAGACTCCTGAGGATGATCGGCACGAGTACGAGCGCGTCGCCAATCAGAACGATGAATGCAGCCACCGCAACCGCTTCTGGCAGAAGCACCCACTGTGCGCTCCTTGCGTGACCTGGGGTCCCGCACCTTCCCAACAGCGCCTTGGTTCGACGCTGGCAGCGAGAGAGCCCGTCCTTGTTCCATGCTCGGCATCGGGACAGTAGCCATCCCGCGACGGCGAGAGGGATCAGAAGCAGCACGATCGTGACCACGATGAATGCTGTGTTCACCGGAACGGCGTTGTTGCTCACCAGAGCTATCAGAATCACCAGGGCCAAAAGGTCGGCACCGGTAATGACTCCCCCAACCGTCGCCGGCCCGTTCTGCGCACTACGATCGCGTGACGACGTGTAGACCGATTTCGGTGCAGGGTGCCGTGGCGGTGTCTGCCACGCGGGCGTCGGTCTTGGGCTGCTGGTTGCGTATGGGCATACGGTGCCGGGCCGGTGGGTTCCGACACTGCACCTCGGTGTGTACTGACACATGTGGAGGTCTCCTGGATGTTCGAGGTCGCCCTACTCCTTGCTGCGGCCTTCATCGTACTATGCGCGGCAGGTACGACATTCGAATCATCAGGGTGTGGTGTTACGTGCGTCCGTCCTCGAACTCACGCGGTTCGCACGCGCCGCGCCAGATCCAGCAGCGCAGCACCTCACCACCGACTGAGCATTCGACGCCAACGGCGTTATCCGTCCATCGCTTGATCTGGACGGGAAGTTGTACGTCGGCGTCACCGAATTGCAGCCAAGCTACGCCATCGAGGATCATCCCGTCCGGAACGATCGTCATCGGTTGTGCGTGCAGGCGCAATGAATCGGCCTGACTTTCGTTCCTATCGGGAGCCTTGTCCGGCAGGGGCCGGGTGGGCTGATTCCAGGCCAGCGTAA
>NZ_JBSJZH010000043.1:0-3776 GCF_054798215.1 Microbacterium sp. GXF6406
CTGTGACCGTCGGCAGTCGGTGGCCTTGTTTTCGTAACACTAAATGGCAGTCTGTTAGGTGCCGATGACGAGAGTACTCGCGGCGGCCTCGATGACGTCGTCGGTGATCGTTTCGAGTTCGTTGATCTTGAGGACTCGTGCGATCTGAGGGAAAAGGCGTTCAAGCAGGCGGAAGTTGCCGCGGGTGATCCGCTCGATCGCGGCGATCGCTTGCGCGTCGGTGAAGTCCTCGGGATCGAGGGTGCGGCCGAGACGTTTCCAGTGACGGGTGAGGACGAAGAGAAGCTCATCGCGTCCCAGGTTTCGGTATCGGTGGGAGAATCCGAGTCGGCTGTAGAGCTGTGGGTAGTGGCGGAAACGTTGGTCGATGCCGGGCATGCCGATGAGGATGATCGCGATGTGTTCTCGATCATGTCGGTCACGGAGGATCTCGAGGGCGGTCGCGGAGAGCCGTTCGGCTTCATCGATGATGAGGAGCTCTACCCATCGCCGGGGATCATGGCGCATGACGGGTCCTGTCACTTTGCCGATCGCTCGAAGATGTTCGTCGATGCAGTGCCCCAGTCGCCCCTGGATGCGATCGATGTCATGGAGGAGCTGGGCGGGTTTGGCGAGAACGGGCGGGGTGAAGAACAAGGTGCGGGCTCGGTGAGCTGCCGCGTAGTGTTCCGCATCGGCTGCGTCTCGAGGCCCCCATTCGGTGATGAACGGTTCGAGGGTGTCCCACCTGGCGTAGCGGCGAGCGGATTGTGTCTTTCCCACTCCCGCGTCGCCATGGCAGATCCCGATGGTGCGCTCCTTTCTCACGGCGTTGGCGAACTCGGTGAATCGGCGGTGTTCCTTCGTGATGATGAAGTCTCGACTCATGATCCGTCCTCTTCGTATGTCCGTAGCTTCGTTCGCCTCGCTGGGGGCGCATCGTTGCGTGGTTCTTCGCGGGCGGCTGTGCGGGGTATGCGGTCGTTGATGTCTTTACGGAGCGCGCGTCGGCGTGCGCGTCGGGCTGCTTCGATGTCTCGGAGGCTGAGTCTCTCGTTAGGGTGCGCTTCGTCGACGGCGACACAAATGAAGGTGTCGTGATCGTAGACACGAATTTCGGACAGGTCGCGAGGGTCGTATCGGATGGTGATGCTGCGCCCGACGAACGGGGCCAGGGTCGGGGCGAGGTAGCGCTGTCCTTGGAAATGGATCCCATCACGCTGCACGACTCTGTTCTTCGGGACGGTGAGGAGAAACCCATCAAGCTGATCAAGACTGTCGGGCATGCGCGGTAGCCATCCCTCAGCGATCCACGCGGTTTTGGGGCTCATCCCGAGCTCGCGGTGAGTGCGTTCGTTGTATGTAGCGATGAACTCATGAATCGCGTGGTCGAGTGCCGGGAGTGTGAGTTCCGGATCCGGATGTCGTGATCCCGGTGTCAGGTGTCCGGGTAGCTGCGCGAGGAGCTCGGTACTGACGGTGCCGAAGAAGCGCTCGATCTTCCCTCGGCCCTGCGGCCTGCCGACCGTTGAGTAGATCAGTCGAACCTTGAGGGCAACCGCGGTGTACTCCAAATGGTGGCTGGTGAAGTCGCTGCCATGGTCGACGTGCAACACGTCCGGCAGTCCACACATCGACCAGGTGGGGTCACTTTTGCGCCAGATCGCTTGCCGCAGTGCGAGGGCGGTATTCATCGCCGAGGGCGCCCCGGTGAAGACCGTGTATCCGCAGATCGCACGTGAATAGTCGTCGAGAATCACCGTCAACCAGGGCCGCTCGGGCTTCCCTGTCGCTCCGCGAATGAGGATGTCGAGTTCGGTGTGATCGGCCTGCCATGTCGCATTCGGACGTTCCGCACGCCGTCTGAACACCAGCTCGTGCTTATCCCGATACGACGCCGGCCCTTCTAACGCGAGAGTTACGAGCGCCGGATCGAGGCTTTGCACGATCGAACGAACCGTTGAATAACTCGGCGGAACGACGCCGGTCCGTTCGCCTTCAGCTCGCGCGAGACGCTGCATCGTCGCGATTGAAGGACGTGGCCGGGTGAGGGCAAGACCCTCGATGAACGACACGAGCTCCGGTGATGTGCGCCGCGTCCCCTGGTCAGTTCGCGTACCCGGGCGGAGCGAGTCGATACCGCCTGCAAGGTAGTTCTTCTTCCACCGGTGGAGAGTTCGTAGCCCAACACCGGTTTCTCTCGCCAGCGTGGTCAGCGGAATTGCGTCCTCGATATGGAGTCGCAGAATCTGCCACCGCGCCAGCGCATCCATGTCACACCGGCTCAGTTACCGGGATTGACGCCTCTGCTGCGCGCTGGTGACGGTATAAGGTCGCTCGCGACCATCCCACCAGGCGGGCCGCGTCCTCTGCTGTGCGTCCCTTCGCGCGAGCGTCCCTGACGATCGCCAGTTTCTCTTCCACGACAGCCGGGTTCACGGCAGGCCGGCCGAACTTCGTCCCGTTCTGCCTCGCCGCGGCGATCCCCGCATTCACACGCTCAGTGATCAGTTCGCGCTCATACTCCGCCAGCGTCGCGAGCATCCCCAGCATCATCCGCCCCGAGGACGTCTCCGGATCAATCCCGTCGGAAACCGAACGGATCTTCACGCCCCGCTCGCGTAACAGATTGACGGTGTTCAGCACATCGATAAGAGAGCGTCCGAGACGGTCGATACGCCACACAACAACCGTGTCTCCCGCGGTCGCGTACTCGAGGAGCTTCTTCATCCCGGGCCGTTTGATCGCCGCTCGCGCCCCTGAAGTCACGTCCGAGAACACGTCCCGCGCCTCCACGCCTGCCGCCATCAGTGCGTCGAGTTGGAGGCGAGCGTCCTGACTCACCGTGCTCACCCTCGTATACCCCAACAACCTCATCTCCCCAGTCTGGCTCGTAAACCCCAAATAGTCCACGAACCGAGACAAGAATCGTCAAGACGAGTTTCCGAGACATTCGCGGCATCCAAACTGCGGAGGCGGGAACCTCCCAACGAGGCAGGGGCGACGTGTCTCGTTTAGCTATAAATTTCCGAGCCAGCCAAGGCGAGCGGTTGAGGTCCGGCTTTCGGAATCCGCCCCTAGAAAGTTCCCGCGGAAAGTCCGAGGTCATGACCGAAGGCGCTCAGCGTGGGCTAGCGAGTTCAAGCGCCCGCCACATCTGTTCAGGCCGAGTGACGATGCACTGCATTCCCAAGGCCGCACCGCCGACGTCGTCGAGCACTGAGTCGCCGATCATCACGCAATCGGTCGGGTCCGTATCGAGCAAATCCGCCGTGAGCTGAAAAATGCGTGGATCCGGTTTTACGTATCCGACTTCGTAAGACAGAACCACCGCGTCGAGCGCCGAGGCGATGCCCCAACCCTCCAGGGCAGGGCGGATGTCCAGGGCAATGTTTGACACGATTGCCAAACGGATCCCCGCGCTCGACGCGCGAACTACGAAATCTGACACTCCTCGGTTCAACATCCATTGGTTCGGCATGGACTCGTACAGCGCTGCGGCAAGATCGAGGGCGATTGCGCCGTCGTGGCTCAGGGTCGAAATGAAAGCGTGCCTGTGCGCTTCGGGATCGAGGTCCCAATCCATGGCCGGGAAGAGTTTCCTCGCGTCGCCCCATACGTTCCCGAGCCTCTCAGCTACCGTCGACCTCGACGCGGGACGTTTCGCGAGCAGGGCTCCCGCATCATCTATCCACGTCTCCATGGATTGAACAACTGCCGTCGTGTTATGAAAGTCCAGGAGCACAGCCCGAGGAAGAGCATTCGATCCACTGGACATCGGCCTCTCACCTAACGAA
>NZ_JBSJZH010000044.1:0-2677 GCF_054798215.1 Microbacterium sp. GXF6406
TGACGAACTATGTTGCCAGATCGCTACTCGAAGCCGGAGGATTCAGACCCCACCTACACCCTCGATTGCGATGAGCCACCAATATAGGCGATTGCGCCAGACGGGGCAATGCCAGGGGCCCGACATCACAAGATGCCGGGCCCCTGTTCAAGCGCGAAAACGCTTACATGCCCATTGAACGCATAAGACGAGCAGAAGAGCGCGACGTAGTCGTGTAGCGAAGCGTGTTGTACGCAGCCACCTGATACAGCCCAGACGCCGCACTCAGCATGATTGATGCGGCGACGGTACCGAGACCGAATACCACGCCAGCAGCATTCGGAGCCATCAAAGACGCAACGATTCCAACAAGCGCACCGAGAGAATCGTCGTCGCCCCACGCATCACCCAGGTTGCTGTGGAGTGCGGCAACAATGTCTGCGGCAGAACCATCTGCAGCAAGGATTGTTTGAATACTGCCAAAGCTTTCCAGAATTCCCTGACCCGTGAAGTACAAGTCAGCGCCGGTCACACCACCCTCAAGAGCAGAACCCACCGAACCATCGAGCGCATTCTTGAGCGCTGGAATCGGGTTCGACGCAAAAGTAGTCACATCCAGCACCATGCCGCCGACATTAGCCGCTAGTGCAACATTATTGGTGGACGTGAAATAGTTGTTATACGCCGTACGATCCGAATTAGTGATCCATGAGGGATAATATGCTGCCGGATTACCGCACAAGCTCGGCAGATCGAAGAAGTGCGACATATACATGTACACCGTCTCCGACTCCAACGAGCCTGCATTGACGTCACGCGCCTTGTTCAGCGAAGCCTGCTGCTGCGCATATGCCAGCACAGTGCCAGTCTGCGTGCAATCGGTCGGGCGCGAAGTCGGCAGAGGAGGCACCGACGGAGCTCCAGCGACAGAACTATTGACTACAGCCTCAAGGACGCCGACATCGGAGGGTGAGACAGTCGGAATTTCGGACAGCTCAATGCCCAGCGACTCCAGAACCTCGACGATCTTTCCCGACTGCGTAATGTAATGCGCGGTCTCCGCAGTAAGCGGGCTTGATGTCGTAGCCGACTGTACGGCCGGAGCTGGTTGTGAACTAGCCGCAGCAGCTGGCGTCGCACCGAAGGTGAACAGAGCCAAAGCAGGAACTGCTACAAATGCCGACAATTTGTATGATTTTCTCATCTCAATCTTTCTCATAGGTTTCATTCCAACGTCATAGGACACTGGCTCAAGAAGAGGAGGAGTGTGAGTCGCTAGCTGTCGTTGGAATGTAAACCGGAGTAAAACACTTAGCGATGAAGAACACCAAAAGAATCAGACCAGCAAGCATGTAATACGCGGTCACAATACCTGCCGCGATCCCCGAAAAACCAAGATCCGCTCCAGATACTCGCTGCCATTCCATCACTCTTGAATCAAGAGCAGGAGTAAGCATGAGTTGACCCCACGCAGCAATGATCCCTACGAACACGCCCACCACGGCTACGTCAACCAAACGTGAACGTGGCACGTAACGAGACCTGAAGGTTAGGTCATAAAAATCACTGTCGTGCCGCGCGAAGCGAAACAGCGGAATCCCCAACAGAACCAACGGAAGTAGGTATGGGGCTGTTGACCCACCGACAGAGCGATTTGTGCTCGGATCGCCCAGACCTGCAACCTCCCAGTAGACGGACAGCGCAAAGCTTCCAAGCAATGCGACCCAGATACCCAGCCATTGCATTCGACGATTCCACAAAGCCCGCACACTCGGCCTTTCCATAAACGGGGCAGAAGCTAGATTCCGACCCCAACCTTCTCTAATCAGTGACGATCAACACGCATCCCACAGCCACCGCCCACGCACAGTCAGGCCCCAAGCAGCCCCTAATAACGACTGATGCCGGCATGTCCCATAGCCACCACGAACATCGTATGCACTCTACTGAGGCTGGGACTGAGGCTGACCCCGTTTCCCGGACAGGTGGTTGGTTGGTCAGGCTGCCAGCGCGAGCTGGCGTCGTTCGTACTCTAGCGGGCTGAGGTAGCCGATGGCGGAGTGTCGGCGACGGGCGTTGTACCAGCCATCGATCCAGACGTAGGCGCCGCGTCGCGCGGCGTCGATCGTGGCGAAGGCGTGCCGGTGGTAGTACTCGTTCTTGAACGTGGACCAGAACGATTCCGCGGCGGCATTGTCCCAGCACACCCCGGTGCGGCCCATCGACCGCAGCACGCCAAGCTCCTTCGCTGCTTTCGCGAGCTGTGCGCTGGTGTACTGACCGTATTCAACCGGTCGTCGCAACACCGGCGAATCGGGGTATCGGATGAGCGTGTGGGACAAGCAGGAGCAGGTCCGGGCATATCGAGGGCAGATCGTGTCTCCTGGTCGGCCGAGCGTCGCGTGGCGGCAGGATCGGGTGCAGTTTTGGGTGGCGATCGCTGCGGGGAAGAAGACACGCGAGGCGGGGGCGGCTGCGGGTGTTTCGGAACCGGTCGCGCACCGGTGGTTCCGCGACGCTGGTGGAGTGAATCCACAATTGCCTCCCACCGTGTCTGGTCGATATCTGTCGCCGTCTGAACGTGAGAACATCGCGCTGTGGCGTGCGCAAGGAGCTGGCGTGCGTGAGATCGCCGGACGCTTGGGGCGTGCGCCATCGACGATCTCGCGGGAGTTGCGGCGCAATGCGTCCACGCGTA
>NZ_JBSJZH010000045.1:0-2646 GCF_054798215.1 Microbacterium sp. GXF6406
GTACTCTCGTCATCGGCACCTAACAGACTGCCATTTAGTGTTACGAAAACAAGGCCACCGACTGCCGACGGTCACAGTCGTGGAGCGTGGCGGCTGTGTGCGTCGGCACGCCGGAATCGATCGTTTTCGGCGCACTCCGACTGAGTGAGACTTCTCCAAAACGGGCATGGTCATAACTTCTTGTTAGACCATGCCGCCAGACGACCCAAGACCCTTCAGCGAAACTGTTGACCCCGCTTGTATCAGTCCGAAGCGGGGTCAACAGTTCACGGCTTCTGCGAGTCAATCCGTTGTATCGGTCTTTTGACCCAACCTCCAGCGCCACACGAGGCAGACGAGCAAAAGCACGAAGGACGCAGGCGCAAGGACCCCGCCCCACTGGAGAAAGAGCTGTCCGAAGGCATCGCGCGCGGTGAGGATGAGTCCTGCAACAAGCAACACGGCCGCGACGATTCCGACCGCGGCGACTATGACGAGGGATGTCTTGTACGCAGTCCTACCGGGCATCTGGATCACTGTCCCCAGCACGACGGCGGGACGGTGCCGCCGGAGTTGAGGTAGATTGCGTTTTGAGGACTGGCGGTCTTGCACAACTCGGTCACCGCCACGCCGAGCGCAGCAAGCCCTCCAACGGCCGCTGCAACAGCTGCAACAGGTGCGCCGATCTTTGTTAGCAAGGCAACAGCGGCGGTGGCACCTCCTCCAGCGACGATTACCTTCAGCGCCGCGATGAATGTATCCGTATCGCAGGAGTTCAAGGCCCATTGGAAACCAATCGGGAAAAAGTACCCGTTGTACTGCGTGACCCCTGTGCACGCAGTCACCGCCTTTGACGCCACCTCGCCGGCTGCTTCGGCAGTGTAGTCACCGTGAATCGTCCAGCCTGCGTCGGCGAGGATGATCGCATAATCAGCAATCGCTTCCTCGTCCGCACCCGCTTCGCGCGCAACGTCGGCGTCGAATGTCTCAGCGTCATCATCGGTGCCGATGACGACGGCGTCGATGTCCGCCTGCTGCTCGATAGTGAGCTCATATCCTTCGGTCTCGTCCACAGGCGGCGCCTCAGCCGCCGTCGCGATTGTCGGTGCCGTGAAGGTGAGCAACATCGCCCCTAAGACTGCAGACGCAACAGCTGGCAGTCGCTTCTTCGTAATCATATTTATCTCTCCGGTTTCGTATCATCCTGCGAGCCGCGAGTGGCTCCATCGGGGCCACGCTACTTGCGTACCTCGCGTCTTGTCTGTCCCCCCTTCAGGGGACATCTCGCGAGAGTCTGATGACCTCGACCGAGACCCAGCGTCTGGATCAATCCACCATCGGCTGACGAGACCCAACTCGCCGCGTAACACCCACGGCCTCATTCGCCTTGACGAGTTCCAGAGCGTCGAGCGCCCATGATCACTTGAAGCATCGGCTACTCGCCAAGTCCGCGCAATCTCATAACATCTATGGTTCATAACAGATGGAGGACGCGACAGCCCGCCCGCGCGAGTCCACCGAAGACCCTCGCGGTTTGCTGATTATGACAACCGTTTGTGGCAACCGTTTCGCGCCCTACATCTGACTCCCGCCGAAAACGATCGTTTGCGGCAGGCCGATCACAAGACAGCGAGGCATCCCGCATGGACAGCAGAGCTCTCAATTGAAGCGACTCGCGACTTCCGCCTCTTGCCGAAGCCGATCGAGTGCGTCGCGGTACTCGGGGTCTTTAGTCACATCGTCCTGCGAGTGAACTTCCCACGTGCTCTGCTCATACTTTGTTTCAAGAAGCTCGATGATGTCGTCGTACAGCGCCGTGAACGTCTCAGGAGATGCAAACACCGTGACGGACAACTCCGCGAGCGTGAACCCGTCGAGGGCCGTCACGATACCGGCTCGATATTCGCAGTGATCTTGGCCGAGGGCGCGCGCCGTTGCTCGCGAAGCTGCCGCTTGCTACGGGAGAGCGGATAGCGGGCGTCAAGGCGGGGTTCGAGGATAATCCGGCCGAGTGCGATGAGGATCAGCAGTCCACCGGTCCAGTATGCGAGGAAAAGCGCAAGGCCGGATGACCCCATCGTGAAACTCAGAACGGTGAGAACTACTCCGATCCCGACGTACAGCCACCGCCACGCCGCAACCGCACGATCGCGGGCGCTCTGCTGTTCAGCAGCGCGTGAATCGAGCGCTTCTACGCGATTGCCAAAGTCCGCGTCGTCGATGTTGGTGAAGAGCTCACTCACCGATACGCGCAGGGCGTCGGCCACTAGAGACAGAGTCTCCAGGCTCGCTTCATTGCCTGCTTCCAGGCGCTGAATCGTCCGCAACCCGACGCCGCTCTCAGTGGCGAGCCGCTCCTGGGTCCAGCCGGCTGCCTGCCGAAGGTCCGCGATTCGTGTTGTGTTCATGGAACTCATACTCGCCGTTCGCTGCCGCCTTCACCACGTCACGGGGCCGCCAGTCAGCCGCCAGGTTCCCGCCGTGGGGCCGCCATCGCGGTCTTTCTGTGTTTCGCGATGCAGGTTGCTCACGCGGATCGGTCAAAAACCTCTGCCTAAACCCCCCTTACGGACACCGTTTGCGGCAATCCTGAGTATTAGGCCCTCTGAGCACCACCGGTATTGCGGTTGAGCACCGCTCGCTGAGCGACGTGTTCTTGTCGTTGAG
>NZ_JBSJZH010000046.1:0-2595 GCF_054798215.1 Microbacterium sp. GXF6406
TGAGTATTCGACCCTTTGAGCACCACTGATTATTGCGGTTGAGCACCGCCGGATATCGCGGTTCAGCACCAGGCGGTATTGCCGGTGAGCACCATCCCCGTGAAGCGGCGCTCACCGGCGTCGACTCAGTTGGCCGCGGCGGTGTGCTCGCGCATGTTCACCTCGCCCGTCTCGATCCAGAGGGTGTTGTGGACGATGCGGTCCATGATCGCGTCGGCATGGACTCCGCCGCCGAGGCGCCCGTGCCAGTCCTTCTTCGCGTACTGGGTGCAGAACACCGTCGAGGTTGCGTCGTAACGTCTCTCGAGCAGCTCGAGGAGCATGGTTCTCGTGTCGTCGGTCGGGGTGTCGAGCAGCCATTCATCGATCACCAGGAGCGTGAACGTGGAGTACTTCCGCAACCACTTCTCCCGGCCGGCGGGCTTGTCTTTCGCCGCGACCCAGGACTCTTCGAGGTCGGGCATGCGGATGTAGTGCGCTCGGTAGCGGTGCTGACAGGCCTGCTTCGCCAACGCCGATCCGAGGTAGGACTTCCCGGAGCCGGTGAACCCTTGGAACACGACGTTCATCTGTCGGGCGATGAACTGGCAGGTCCCGAGCTGCGCGATCACACCCCGGTCGAGGCCGCGCCTCTCGAGCATGTCGACCCGGCGGAGGTCCGCGTTCGGGTAGCGGAGCCCGGCGCGTCGGACAAGGCCTTCGACCTTGGAATGGGTGAACGCGGCGTGGGCGTCGTCGACAGCGATCTTGATCCGCTCCTCGAACACCACCCCGATCGTGAGGGCATCGTCCTGGGCTTCGATTGCGTCGACCAGCGACGTGACGCCCATCTCGCGCAGCTTCCGTTTGGTCTCGGAGTCGAGCCGGCTCATCGGGCGCCTCCTGCGTAGTAGTCGGCGCCGCGGACATACCCCGCCGGCTCGGGTGGTGTGCCGGGTGTCATCCAAGCATCACGGTTGCCGGGCTCGTCCTGCCTGGTCTCGAGGATGGGTCGCAGGTGCGCATAGCGCGGCGACCTCACCTTCGACGCGAGAGCGATGCCGGCGGCCGCTTCGACGCGGTCGGCGGAGTACCGGCGCGTCATGCGGAGCACCGCCAGTGCAGCGTTGATGCCCTGCTCATCGACGGGCACCGACTCGAAGATCCGGTTCACGACGATCGTTGCGTTCTCCCCGATCCTCGCCGCCCATTCCCGGACCCTGGGGGCGTCCCACTGCCGATACTGCGGACCGTCGGGCAGATCACTGTCATGGGTGCGGTACTCGTTCACCGCCCCGACCGGAGCGAGAAGATGACTGGTCAGGCGATCCTGCCCGGCGAACACTTCGAGCATCCTGTCGGTGACCCGCAGATCGACGGCGCGACCGATGTGGACGTAGGGAACGGAGTAGAAGTTCTTCTCGAACACCACATGCCCGTTCTTCTGGACCCGACGCCCGTAGACCCACCGGGAGATCTCGAACGGGACGGCCGGCAGCGGCCGCAGCAGCGGCTTCTCCTCACCCTCGAACACGCCCAGCCTGGACCCGGTGCGCTTCTGGAACGGCTCCGCGTTGAACGCCGTCATCCGCTCGTAGACCGCGGCCCGCAACTCCGGCAACGTCGCGAACGACTGGTTGCGGAGCGCCGCGATCACCCAGGTCGCGATGTTGCCGACGGTGTTCTCGACGCTCGCCTTGTCCTTCGGCTTCTTCACCCGCCCGGGCAGCACCGCCGCCGAGTAATGCGCCGCGAGCTCCCGATACGCGTCGTTGAGCACCACCTCACCCTCCGCCGGGTGGGAGATCACCCCAGTCTTCAAGTTGTCCGGGACGATCCGGGGAACACTGCCGCCGAACCAGTCGAACATCGCGACGTGGGCGCGCAACCAGGTGTCCTGCTTCATGTCCAGCGTCGGCTCGACGAACGCGAACCTCGAGAACGGCAACGCCGCAACGAACAAGTAGACCCTCGACACGACACCGGTGACCGGGTCGACGAGCTGCATCATCTTGCCCGACCAGTCGACCTCGATCGACTGTCCCGCCTTGTGACCGACCCGCGACGCCGCCCCGGTGATGAGGACGTGGTGCTGGTATGACTTGCAGAACCGGTCGTATCCCATCGCCGGCTCACCCCCGGCCCGGCAGGCATCGACGTACTCGCCGTGGAGCAGCTTGAGCGTGACTCCTACCTTCGCGAGCTCCTTGTGAACCTGGCCCCAGTCCGGCTGCGCGTGAACACTGTCGTGCTCACCTCGACCGGGGAACAGCCGCGAATACACCTCCGCGTCATCGAGACCGGCAACAGCGTCGTAATCGATGCCCTCCCGGTCGGCGGCCTGGAACACCGCGATCACCGAGTGCCGCGACATGCCCTGCGCCTCGATCTGCCGCTTCGAGAACCCCTCCGTGCGAAGCCGGAGCACCAGCTTCGCCTTGATCCTGCGTACCATCCGAACTACTCCTTCTGCCGCGTGATTGGCCACGCGGCAGAAGGAGCCTACGAAGGTGGTGCTGAAGCCGAATATCCGGTGGTGCTCAACGACAAGAACACGTCGCTCAGCGAGCGGTGCTCAACCGCAATACCGGTGGTGCTCAGAGGGCCTAATACTCA
>NZ_JBSJZH010000047.1:0-2536 GCF_054798215.1 Microbacterium sp. GXF6406
ACGACATCGTCGGATCGATGGGAAGAGTCGGCGCTGCGGGGGACAACGCGGCCATGGAGTCGTTCTGGTCACTGCTGCAAACGAACGTCCTCAACCAGCAGCGGTGGGCGACCCGGCAGGAGCTGCGACTCGCCATCGTCGTTTGGATCGAGCGGAAGTATCACCGCCAGCACGCCCAGGACACCCTCGGCGGCTTGACGCCCATCGAGTTCGAAGCCAAGCTAGCCGAGCCGCTCACACTCGCGGCCTAAACCGAACCTGTCACCAGCTCCTTCCTCACGCCCGACTGTGATGCCGGCATCGCTGAGCTGGGCTCATGGGAGCGAGCTGCTAGCGGGACGAAATCACTCGCACTCTGGCGGAACGAGACCTGCCCCAGTGAACCAAAGCGTTGTTGGATAACCGACTTATGAGTCAGACAGATTTTTGAGTCAGCGCACCTTCCGCGAGATCGCGGGTCGAACAACTTGAACCCGCCGCAGAACTGCCCAGCCGAAGCCACTCGCCAGAGACGCTACCGCAACGCGACAACGAGAATCGGCCTCTGCGAGAGCTCCGCAGAGACCGATCAAAGTCCCAGGTCAGCGGGACAAACGCTTAGCACCTGATGGTAAAGCGGAACCTGTCCATCGAACCCAACCGGAGGCCGAGAAGATAAAACCCCTGGTCGGAGGCCCTTTTTAGACATTGAACCTGAATTCAACCACGTCGCCGCACATACCAACCTCTGGGGCCGACAACCCAAAGCACTACTTTCTTTTTCTGCAACTAGTTGCTATCTTGGCACCATGAAGGACGCCGAACCGAGCGAGCACCAGAACGTCACTGCCATCGAAGCACAGCGCCTGCTTGACTCAATGCCGCCGAGACCTCGGCGAGTTTTCAGCGCCGGTGACCATCTGAGCGCGATTGCCACGATCGCGCTGTCATTCGCGTCCGGGCTTCTCGCGCTGAGCGGATTTCCCTGGTGGGCCATCCCACTCACCTTAGGCGCAATCGTCACGTCAAACGTCTGGATCTCCAAGCGACTGAGCCAGCCGAACGAGCCCAGGCTAAAGGGGACCATCATCTCCGCAGCATTCGCCGTCTGGCTCCTGATCCCCGTCTGGCGGGGCCTCGTGCATGGCGAGACGATTCCGTTCCCTGAAGCGTTCATCTTCGCGGGCTTGGCCCCTGCGGCATGGCTGGCGTTCTATGTCGTGCTTCTGATCCGCCGCTGACATGTCGTATGCAGAAATCGATGCACACCTGGTCGCGCCCAAGCGGTTCGTCACCTTGTCGCATCTGCATCAGGTCGAGCAAGCGGACTACCCTGCACTGCAGGAGACGACGGGCTTGTCGATGCCCGATCTGTCGAAGATCCTTCGCGACCTGGAGGATCGAGGCCTGGTGGAGATCTCCAAGGAACGCAAAAACCGGTACGGAACAACCCTGGTGCGGCTAACGCCAGAGGGCCGAAGGGCGTTCCGCGACCTGGTGACCACCCTCAATCGCATTGCCGGACACTAAGCATTGGGGATAACGTCATTCTCGGAGACCGGAGAGCTATGACTCCCCGGAACCACCGCCACATCGGCGAGGATTTCAGCCCCTTGGAGAACGCGCTGCTCGATTCAGCTCGGGGCAACGGCCGTCAGATTTGGAGCGGCCGCAACCAGAGGTTATAGCGCAAAACGAAATTAGACCACGTCGCCGCAGATAGCAACCTTTGACATGAGGGCTCTCATTTCTTGCTCGCAGAGGTTGTGTTGTGCCGCCACTCGCAGCAGTGCCCACAGGTGCCAACCTTTGACAGGAGTGATCTCGTCACTGACTGGTCGAAGGCGCGTGATATTGCCATTTTCATGGTTCGTCCACGAAGGCTGCTCCACGCGCTTTCAATCATTGATTTCAATGAGAAGCCAATCAGCTAAAACGCGTTACTCCGCGGGTACGATCACGGAAGCCCCGTCATCTTCGATCATTTCCCACTGGGCCTCCGGCTTGAACGTCTCTTCAGCAGAGAAGGAACGTGAGCAGAAATCAAAGTCGATGCGGGACAGTTCGAGAGTGCTGACGTCCTCGTTGCTGCGGAATATTAGCCACTGCAAGTCGTCAGAGCTGTCGGCATCTACTTCAGAAGCTGCAGCGGCAAGCACTGGATGAACATCGCCCTTCGGCTCGGCGTAAGGACAGACGATGAGCAACTCATCCCAAGCCATGTCGCCACCGACACTCGAAGGCAAATTAAACGTTCTACTTTTCGAAGAGATATCCTCAATCTCGGCCTCGAACGAACTTACCGTCGAGCACCCTGGCAGCAACAGCACTCCCGCCAACGCTAGAGAAAGCGTTGATACAGCTTGCACCGATCGCACTTTCACGTCAGACATCGAACCACCTTATCAAGCAATCTCGACGCGATCCGAAACCCCTAACATTGTCAGGTGAGCCAATACCGGGCGTTGCTGGATCAACCATGAGGCTGACCCCGTTTCCCGGACAGGTGGTTGGTTGGTCAGGCTGCCAGCGCGAGCTGGCGTCGTTCGTACTCTAG
>NZ_JBSJZH010000048.1:0-1977 GCF_054798215.1 Microbacterium sp. GXF6406
AACTCTCTGGGATAGGGACCGGGCATGATGACATCCTCCCCGCCAGCGCCTCCCGGCACTAACGATCAGTTGTCACCGATCCGTTCCTCACGCCCCTACGCAGTGGGTCCCGGCGCTCCATTGGGCCGAAACCATTCCATCGGCCGTGGGCACTTCATCGGGAAGCTTGAACACGTAGTCGCCCGAATCATAGAAATAGAACACAGCTCCGTTCTGATCGACCTCGACGTTCGTAACCGTGCCGGTCACATCGAGCTCGTCAAGCACGCTAGCGTCCAGCTCCGGCTCATCCGGAACAGAGACGGCTGGAGCGTGCCCATTCAGCAAGCGTGCCGCACCCTCTGGGCTAGACACAGCATTGGTAGTGGAGGTACGGTCAGGCTCTGCCTGGTCGACGGAGGCCGACGCCGATAGAGGGGCAGATAGCAGCACGGCTACGATTCCAGCCAATGCGACGTAGCGACGACGAGAAGACATTTTGGACCTTTCCCTCGGAGGTTCGTTATGGCCCAACCTGGCAGACCATTAGAGGGGTGATAAGCATTGACTTCCGCACCAGAAGAAGCTAATAGAGCCACCATTCGTGGGCTCGTTCACTCCGCGGCGACCGCTGCTGATGACATGGAAGCCGCCATGGCACTCGCTGAAGAAGCCTTCGAAAACCTGCTTGAAGAGGGCATTACGGTCAATGACATTGCGATCGAACTCGCCGTAACCCATGCTGTCGCGGCACAGCTACTATCCCGGGAGCTGCCACTCAGCGCCCTGATTCGCTCCGCCGAGTATCGGTCCGCATCAGACGAGGATGCCTCGTCGATGCGGCGCCGAGCGGCCTTCCGTGCGGCACAAATCGGAGAAGACGCCGATCCAGGCTCCATCTAACCTGGGTTCGTCGGAGATTGGTTCTGCGCCTCAGTCGCGCTTGCCGCATGGCGTATGTCCAGACGCGCCGTTGCGGTCTCACTGCTTCGCTTGAGCATCCCATACGGAAGGGGTTGGCCATCAAACAAGACGTTCGCCCCCGCTCGCTGCCGTGTAATTCACCCAGGCCAACACCTGGCATGGGATCCGACTGACTCGCCCCGGTGTGTCCGGAGACAGGATTCCTTGGAAGGATCTGTCTTATGGGACGTCCCAGTAAGTATCCGCGCGAGCTTCGTGAGCGCGCTGTCCGTATGGTCGCCGAGGTGCGAACCGACTATCCGAGCGAGTATCAGGCGATGACCGCGGTCGCGCAGATGCTCGGCATCGGGTCGCCGGAAACGATCCGCACCTGGATCCGTCGGGAGCAGGTCGATGCGGGAGACCGGCCCGGTGTGACGACCGACGCGCAGATGGAGATCAAGCGCCTGAAGCGGGAGAACGCCGAGCTGCGGCGGGCGAACGAGATCTTGAAGGCGGCTTCAGCTTTCTTCGCGGCCGAACTCGACCGGCCACACAAGCGATAGTCGCCTTCATCGACGAACGCAAGGACCGCACCGAGGGCGGGCTCCGATGGGGTGTCGAGTCGATCTGCGCCGTGCTCACCCAGCACGGCGTGAAGATCGCCCCATCGACCTACTACGACGCCCGCGGGCGCGGACCATCACCACAGGCCGTGTCGGATGAGCCGTGGAAGCCGATCATCCTGGCCGCGTGGCAGGCGCACCGCAACGTGCTCGGCGCCCGCAAGCTATGGCTGCGGCTCCGCCGTGACGGTCACGACATCGCCCGCTGCACGGTCGAGCGCCTCATGCGTGAGCTTGGGATCGCCGGCGTGCTCCGCGGGAAGCGGAAACGCCCCGTCGACACGGATCCACGCGAAACCCGCCCCGCGGACCTCGTCGACCGACACTTCGCTCGGTTCCGCACGAACCAGCTCTGGGTCGCCGACTTCACATACGTGTGGACGTGGTCTGGATGGGTCTACGTCGCGTTCGTGTTCGACGCGCACTCCCGCCGCATCATCGGCTGGCGCGCCGCGACGAGCATGACCAC
>NZ_JBSJZH010000049.1:0-1848 GCF_054798215.1 Microbacterium sp. GXF6406
CCCCCGTTACTTTCTTCGTAGCCCGGATGGAGCGATCCTGAGGGGTGACGGGCCTGCCGGGCCCGGCATGATTGCTGCCCCCTGTCCTTGATGATCTGGGGGGTGTTGTCACCGGGCCTGGTTGGCGGTGCGTGATCGCTGATAGGGGCTGGACCCGAGCATGCTCGAGGCCGTTCGTAACGTGGATGCCGAGACGCACCGCCTGCGGACGCCCGTCACGAGTGGAAGCGGAGGACGAAGTGGTCACCAGCATCGACAGATACGACGACGTCGACGTGTTCATCGGTCTCGACGTCGGCAAGGGCGAACATCACGCCGTCGCCCTCGACCGGGCCGGGAAACGGCTGTTCGACAAGGCGCTCCCGAACGACGAGACACGGTTGCGAACAGTCCTCGACCAGCTCGCAGGGCACGGGCTGATCCTCCTCGTCGTCGACCAGCCGGCGACCATCGGCGCGCTCCCGGTCGCCGTCGCCCAGGCCTGCGGGGCTCTGGTGGGTTACCTGCCGGGGCTAGCGATGCGGCGCATCGCGGACCTGCACCCGGGCGAGGCGAAGACCGACGCCCGTGACGCGGCGATCATCGCCGAGACGGCCCGCACGATGCCACACACGCTGCGATCGATCCAGATCGCCGACGAGCACGTCGCAGAGCTGACCATGCTCTGCGGCTTCGACGACGACCTCGCCGGGCAGATCACCCAAGTCTCCAACCGGATCAGGGGTCTGCTCACCCAGATCCACCCTGCCCTGGAGCGCGCGATCGGACCCCGTCTGGACCACCCCGCGATCCTCGACCTACTCCAGCGCTACCCGTCACCTAAGGCGATGAGGGCAGCGGGCGAGAAGGGGCTCGGGAACCGGCTGCTGAAGAACGCGCCGAGGATGGGTCGTGTCTGGGCGAAAGACATCATGACCGCGCTCGGCCAGCAGACTGTCGTAGTCACCGGCACCGACGCCGCAGCCCTCGTACTCCCACGACTCGCGGAGCAGCTCGCCGCGATGCGTCGGCAGCGCGGCGAGATCGCCATTGAGGTCGAGAAGATCGTCGATGCTCACCCTCTTCAGCCGGTCCTGACGAGCATGCCCGGAGTCGGCGTCAGGACCGCAGCCCGGCTCCTCACCGAAGTCACGACGAAGAACTTCCCCACCGCCGGGCACCTCGCCGCCTACGCCGGCCTCGCACCCGTGACCCGCCGTTCCGGCACGTCGATCCGCGGCGAGCATTCCTCACGGCGCGGGAACAAGATCCTGAAACGGACGTTGTTTCTCTCCGCGTTCGCTGCCCTCCGCGACCCCGAATCACGCGCCTACTACGACCGCAAGATCGCCCAAGGCAAACGCCACAACCAAGCCCTCATCGCCCTCGCCCGACGCCGCTCCGACGTCCTCTACGCCATGCTCCGCGACGGCACCCTCTACCAGTCGCGGCCGACCGAACCCGCCCTCGCTGCTAGATCAGTTCTGCTCGGCCGCGCTGCCCAGGCGACCAGACAACTCACCCATCGTGGTCGTGAAGGCCTTCTCCAGATCGAGGTCAAACGCGTCAGCGATGGCGATCAGCGACCACAGGCAGTCGGCGAGCTCGTGCTCGAGCGCCGCATCTAGATCAGAATGCGGCCGAACCCCGACCTTCCCTTGAGCGAGCTTCGCAAGGTCGCCCACATCACCCACAAGACCGAGAACAAGCTCCTCCGCGGTCCACGCGCGTCCGAACCGCTGCACATCCCGTTCGGCATACAGCGCCGCCACACGCCGAGCCATCTGCTGCATCGCCTGAAACTCCACGCACCAAGTATCTCAATTCGTCCGCCAAAGACTTGACGAAAGACATAGGGGCACCCCCCCC